>DATJTG010000148.1:0-11975 GCA_035503555.1 Acidobacteriaceae bacterium
CATCTCGGACCCAATGGCGACGATCTCCGCGTTCATCGTTCTCCTCGGGACGAGCGTCGGGAATGCGCGGGATTCATCAGGCCAGGCGCCAACCTTCCACGCCAAGAGCTACATGATAAAGGGAGGTATTGGTGGCGACCAAAGCGCCTCCGCCGGGAACGAAGGTGAATCCGACAATGTTGGTACCGGCGAGGGCTAGAGACATTTCCCCGCTCGGAGAGATGGAGACGATGCCGCGGCGGCCGCGCATCGAGGCCGCAACGTACACATTGCCGGCTACGTCGACCGCGAGGCCCTGAGGACGGCCGAGTCCGCGCTGAAGGATGCGGGTGACTCCGTCGCGATCGATGGCATAGACGGCGTCATAGCTGGACGTGGTGGGGCCGGCGACGAAGAGAGTGCCATCGGGGCCGAAGGCGAGATGGTACGCGGCGACGCTGGGCTCGAGCGTGGCGAAGACGAAGATCTGGCGGTCGGGCGCGACTTTGAAGATGGTGCCGCTGCGGTCGCCGACGTAGAGATTCTGATCCGCATCAAAGGCGAGACCGGTGGCCACGCCCATGCCTTCAGCGAAGACGGCGGAAGCACCGTTGCGCGCGACCTTATAGACCTTGCCTTCGTGGCGGGAGGAAACATAGAGATTCTCTTCGAAATCGATGGCGAGGCCGGTGGCATTCACGACTCCACGAACGAAGGGGCGCATTTCGCCATCGCGCTCGATGCGGAAGACAGAGATGGGCGTTTCCTGGCCGCGCTCGCCGGAGAAGGTGAGGAAGATGTTGCCGGAATGGTCCATGACGGGGCTCGCGACCATGTGCGCGCCGGTGGCGACGAGCGATGCAACGCGAACTTCGACGGCATTGGACTGCGCGCCGTTCTGAAGAATGCGAAGGCGGCCGGTTTCCGCTTCGTCGGGCACGCGGAAGGAGAGGCGTTCGCCGCGGCTGAGCAGGATGGGCGCAGCGAGTTCGCCGAGCATGGCAACGGGACGCCGCCATCCGGAGCCGACCGCCTGATTCGACTCATTGGGCGCGAGCGCGACGGGGCCGAGATTCGCGCCAGTCAGCTCAACTTCACCGCCAGGAAGCGCGGCGGGAGGATCCACGGTGTCGATGCGGGGCGCCGTGCTGGGTTCGGATTTGAGAATGCGCACCACGTGATAGCTCCGTCGGAAATTCCCTGCTCTCCCTATTGTCTCAATTTGACACTGCCTGTTGCGTGCCCTGCTGTGGACTTTTGACACTACCACCAATGACGGATGACGAGCATGACGAGGGCGCCCCAGACGCCGGCGGCGAGGTCATCTACGACGATGCCGGTTCCCGCGGGAAGGCGTTCGAGCTGGCGGGCTGGCCAGGGTTTCACAATATCGAAGATGCGAAACAGGACGAAAGCGGTAATGGCGTGGCCGAGGTCGATGGGGGAAACCGCCAGGACGAGCCACTGTCCGGCGACCTCGTCGATGACGACGAACCCGGGATCGGTGCGGCCGGATTCGCGCTCGGCGATGGTGGCGGCCGGGATGCCGATGAGCGTGACGACAAGGACGCCGGTCAGCGTCGCTGCGATGGCGGCCGTCGGGCTGGGATGGGCGGCGCGGAAAGAGAAATACCAGAGGGCGGCGGCTGCCAGGGATCCCCAGGTGCCGGGGCCGGGCTTGAGCAGACCGGCACCGAAGAAGGTGGCGACGGTCCACGCCCAGAGGGTTTTCGGATCGGCCTGAACGGGGGGCTTGGAAGATGCGGGGTCAGTCTTTGTCGTCATCTCGGTTCCGGTGAGGCGCTTCGCCGTCGAGGCCTTCGAGGACTTCGGGGTCGAGGATGGGCGAGGAGATGCGATAGCCGCCGCTGGCCCACTTGCCGAGATCGATGGCGCGGCAGCGATCGGAGCAGAAGGGGAGATTCTCGTCCTTCTCGGTGACGAGCGAGCCGCACGTGGGGCAGCGGAGGAGTTTGGGCGCGGTGCTCACAGCGAGGCTCCGACCAGCTCAGGCGCGCGATCGGGAGTTGGATCGATGGACGAGGCGTCGAGGACGCGGGCGACGAGATCGTAGTCGTGCGCTTCGGTGACTTCGCAGCGGTAGAAGCGGCCGGGGGTGAGCGATTCGAAGGGGCCGAAGTCGTTGAGGTAGACGGTGCCGTCGATTTCGGGCGCGTGGTACTGCGTGCGGCCTTCCCAGAGGAGCGGCGTTTCGGCGGACTCGCCTTCGACGAGGACATCGAAGGTGCTGCCGACGAGCGCGCGTTTCGACTGGCGGCTGAGGCCTTTCTGGAGCTTCATGAGGGCGCGGCGGCGCTGCTCGATGACGCGCTTCGGGACTTTGGCGGCGAGATCGAAGGCGCGGGAGCCTTCTTCGTCGGAGTAGGAGAAGACGCCGAGCCAGTCGAACTTTGTCTCGACGACGAAATCGCAGAGGGCTTCGAAGTCAGCGTCGGTCTCGCCGGGAAATCCGACGATGAACGAGGTGCGCAGGGCGATATTTGGAACGTTGGCGCGGACTTTTTCGACCATCTTCAGGAAGATGTCGGCGCCGGCGCCGCGCTTCATGGTTTTGAGGACGGCCCCGGAAGCGTGCTGGAGTGGGACGTCGAGGTACTTGCAGATGTTGCCGTGCCTCGCGATCGTCTCGAGCAACTTGCCGGTGATGCGGTTGGGATAGGCGTAGAGGAAGCGCAGCCAAACGAGGCCGGGGATGCGCGCGAGGCGATCGAGGAGGGCGGCGAGGCCGTCTTTGAGGCCGAGGTCTTCGCCGTAGCAGGTGGTGTCCTGCCCGATGAGGGTGATTTCGCGAACGCCTTCGGCGACGAGCGCTTCGGCTTCGGCGACGACCGACTCGAAGCGGCGCGAGCGAAATTTGCCGCGCAGGTTGGGGATCACGCAGAAGGTGCAGGGGTGGTCACAGCCTTCAGCGATCTTGATATAGGCAGAGGCGGAGCGTGTGGTTCGCAGGCGCGGCGTGGTGTGGTCGTAAAGGTACTGCGGCAGCGCGGCGGCGGCACCGTCCCACGTAGCGCGGGAGAAGCGGCCCTGAGCTTCGCGGCGATCGCCTTCGGGGCGAAAGGCGTCGGGTTGGTGAGTGCCGGCGAGGGCTTCGCGGCCAGGGCGGACGTCGGCGGACGTGCTCGCCTGGGAGGCGCTGAGGATGTTGAAGGGCGAGGATGATGAGGCTGGCGCGGGCGCGGGATTGAGGCCGACGGCGGCGAGGATGGATTCCAGTTCGCCCGTGCCGACGACGGCGTCGACTTCGGGGATGTTCTTCTGAATCTCGTCGCGGTAACGCTCGACGAGGCATCCGGCGACAATGAGTTTGCGCGCGGAGCCTTCGGTCTTCAGGCGCGCCATCTCGAGGATGGCGTCGACGGACTCCTGCTTAGCTTTATCGATGAAGGAGCAGGTGTTGACAACGAGGATTTCAGCGGACTCGGCGGAGGGGGTAATCTCGGCACCGGCGCGATCGAGCAGGCCCATCATGACTTCGCTGTCGACGAGGTTTTTGGGGCAGCCAAGCGAGACGAAGCCGACGCGGGGGCGCGGGCCGGCTGCCTCGATTTTCGGGGATTGGGTCACACGTCTATTTTAACGGGTGAGAGGGGCTCGCCGGACGCGGGGCTGTTTCGAGGTTTTCACGGCAGAGGGCGCAGAGAGCACAGAGGACTACGGCGCCCGGCGAATCAGCCAAAATTGCACTCGGATGAACGATTTGTCACGCTCACGCACTTTTGATTGGCGCCATCAAACCAATTCAAAGGGGTTCTCGTCCATCCCTTAGGATTGTTGGACGGCCCCTCTCCGGAGACGCGTTTTGCCCTGCATGATTCCCTTCTTTGGCTGCGCCTTCCGTCGCAGTTTTGCCCTCGGCCTCCTTGCTCTGTTCCCCGCCAGCCTACTGGCTGCCTCGGTACCCGCGCGCCGCAAGCAGGAGCCGATGCGGCAAATGCTCGTGGTGAAATCGGCTGACGGCAAGGTGATTGCCAACGGCGAAGATTCCGCCTCGGCGGATGGCAATCGGATCCACTCCGATCTGGTTTTTCATTTCCTCGACGGCTCGCTCGACGAGCAGATCACCGACTTCACGCAGGATGGAGACTTTCATCTCATCTACGATCGGCATGTGCAGAAGGGGCCGTCGTTCCCGACACCTCTCGATCTCGCCGTGGACATGTCCAGCAGCACGGTCACATGGCACGAACTGAAGGCGGGCAAAGACAAAGTCTATTCGACCCACATGGCGCTGCCCGGGGACCTCGCCAACGGACTGGTTCCGCTGCTTGCGGAAAATGTGCCGCCGGGCTCGTCAGGATTTCAGGTTTCGTGGATCGCGATCGCGATTCGGCCTCTGCTGGTTTCGCTGACGATCCAACCCGACCCCGGCGCGGATCCGGCCAACGATCCTCCCCACGCGCACCGACTGCTGCTGCATCCGGAACTGCATGGGATGATGTGGGCGATGGCCTCGGCGTTCGGCAAGAAACCCGCCGATCTGCACTTTGTGGTGAGCGGCGATCCGCTACCGTCGTTTCTGCGGCTGGTGGGGCCGTTCTATCAGGGCGGGCCGGTATGGACGGTGGAGAGCCTCGGGCCGGAGATGCCGATGACGCCGTGATCCCCAGCGCGTGACGAAGGATGTGAAAAGCCGCGGTTGTGCGATGGTAGAATCACCTGTGTGCCGGGTCCTGCGCGACGCAATCCCGCCAACCCCGCCAGGTCCGGAAGGAAGCAACGGTAACGGGCCAGTGCGTGCGCAGCAGGTCACCCGGTGCACTAAGTTCTCTGCATGAAAACACTCGCGGAGATCGGCGTCAAAATCACCACAAGCCAGCGTGAGTTCTATCGCTACACGGGCGTTTCCGCTGAACTCGAGCGGCGCGCGTTGGGCGTGTCGCGGGCTGCTGAGGCATGGGCGAATCGCTGGCCGGTGCAGCCTGGAATCGGTACCGCACCGTGTTCGTCCGGTGATGCTCCAGCGCGGAAACCTTGATTATCCCGCGCGAATTTCTGCGACAATAAAATTTCGCTCAGGAGAAGTGATTTGAATCTTGCTGCTCGCCCGCGTGTGCCCGTTCGCGCCAAAATCAGCGCACTGGGAACCTGGACTCCACCCCGCCTGTTGACCAACGCCGACCTCGAAAAAATGGTTGAAACCACGGATGAGTGGATCACCTCGCGTGTCGGCATCAGGGAACGGCACATTGTTGAGCCGGGCATGGCGACGAGCCACATGGCGGTCGAAGCAGCGAACCGCTGCCTGGCCGAACGCGGAGTCTCTGCGACCGACGTGGAGACGATCATCGTAGGCACGGTGACGCCGGACATGCTCTTCCCATCCACCGCATGTCTCGTGCAAGATCGCCTGGGCGCGAAGGGCGCGTGGGGATTCGACTTGTCGGCGGCGTGCTCTGGATTCGTATACTCGCTGCAGGTGGGATGCAAGCTGGTGGAGAGCGGCGCGCAGAAGAAGGTGCTGGTGATCGGGTCTGACACGATGTCGTCGATCATCGACTACACGGATCGTGCGACCTGCGTGCTGTTTGGCGACGGCGCTGGCGCGGTGCTGGTGGAACCGGCCGCCGACGGCGAACTGGGGATGATCGATTTTCACCACGAGATTGACGGCTCGGGCGCGTGCGCGCTCTTTATGCCGGGCGGAGGCAGCCTGCATCCGTCATCGCATGAGACGGTCGACAAGAAGATGCACTACGTGCATCAGGACGGGCAAGCCGTCTACAAGTTTGCCGTCCGCAAGATGGTCGAGGCTACCGAAACCGTAATGCGGCGGAACGGCGTTACCGGCGCCGATCTCAACGTGTTCATCTCGCACCAGGCGAACCGACGCATCATCACGGCTACGGCCGATCGGCTGGGGATGCCGGAGGAGAAGGTCATCATCAACATCGACCGCTTCGGCAACACGACCTGCGGGACGATTCCGCTGGCCATGGAAACCGCGCGCCAGGAAGGCAAGCTGAAGAAGGGCGACCTGGTGCTCATTGCCAGCGTGGGCGCCGGTTTCACGGTGGGCGCGGCCCTGCTGCAGTGGGAGTGCTGACGGGGCAGCAGCCAGGCTGCCTGCCAGCGGTGTTCAGCGAAAGTCATTTGCTTATCAACGCGTCCTGAAACAGGCTTCGCGGTAGATGGCGATTCCCTTCTAGCTGCTTCTGGCTCCGGTTACAACCAGGATAATGCCGCCAACCAGGGCGATTCCGCTGAGGATGGGCGGAACGGGGACCGTGTGGTTCTGGCGATGCGAGATATGCAGCGGGCCAACATCGGCGTCGCGATGGCGCTCCGAGTAGTGGAAGCCGCCAAAGGCGAATCCGGCGATGCCGATGATGATCAGGACAATTCCAACAAGAGTAGCTGCTTTCAAAGCGACCTTTCTTCATGCTCGGGAGATCCCGGTGAAGGGTTCTGGCTGTGAGATGCGCAGATTGCCGCCGGGTGTGCCGGGCCGGGTGAAATTGAGGTCCGGGTGTGATTGGAGTCACCGCTGGCTGCAGAGTACGAAATTGCAGTTGTCGGGGGGATTACAGGGGGATATTGTGGATACGCCCGCCGGGCCGCGAATTGCCGGGAGTATAACGGTTTAGCACCGCCGGGCCTGAGGGAGACTCCCAATGCTCTGCCAGGGGACGGGCGCACCGCTCCGCGCTCGACAGTTGGCTGTGTTTGCGTCTTTACTGCTGCCGTTTTCAGGTCTTTCGGCCTTTTCTCAAACGTCCACGCCCCCGCTGTCTTCCGGCACGCCGGCCCAGATTGCGCCGGCAGCGACCGCGCCGTCGATCTCGACGACGGCCGATGAGGTTTCTCTCGATCTGGTGGTCCACACCAAGGGCGGCAAGCCGATCCTCGATTTGCAACCGTCGGAATTCACCATTACAGACAACGGCGAGCCGGTGCGGCTGTCGGATTTTCGTCTGGTGAATGGCGCGGAAACCGGCGATCACCTGGTCACGATGGTCTTCGATCATCTGGATCCGGGACCAGCCAAGGTGGCTCGGCAGCTGGCAGGAAAGATTCTGTCCGCGATTCCGGACAAAGGCTACTACTTCGCGGTTCTGGAGATGAGCGGCCGGCTACGGGTGATGCAGCCGTTCACGAGCGATCGCGATGTTGTGAATCAGGCGGTTGCCGAGGTCGCCAGCGGAGCGCCGGCTCCGAAGTCCGGCGACCTGTCTCCGGCGGAAAAGCAACTGATCGCCACCACGCAGAGCGATGCTCTGCTGACCGACTACGGTGAACGCGATCGGGCACGTCTGCTGATCGCGGGGCTGGAGGAATCGCAGCGGGTGCTGGAGGAGCAGCACGACTATCCATCGCTTTCGGCGCTGCTGGCGCTGGCGCGCACCCAGAGGCAAATCACCGGGCGCAAGCTGGTGATCTACTTCTCCAAGGGAGTCTACGCCAGCGCTGAATCTCGCGACGCCGTGCGCTCCGTGGTTGGGCAGGCCAACAAAGCGGGCATCACCGTAGTCGCTGTCGACACCAATTCGATGGACGCGCAAATGGGCCAGAAGATGATGGCCGGAGCCGCGATGGCGGGGGCCGGTGGTGGCGCGGGACCGGGAGGATCGATCGCCGGCTCCCAGACTGTCGCATCCCAAGGCTTCGGCCGCGGCGGATCGGGGCCTGCGATCGGCCCTGGCGGCATGCTCGATGCGGCACAGAACATGACCGCGATGGAATTTGGCGGCAGCGGCGAAGAAGTGAAAAGCCCGTTGATCGCGCTGGCCAGCGACACGGGAGGCATTTACATCCAGGCCGGAGCGAACTGGAAACGGCCCGTACAGGAACTGCGCGACGACCTGACCACTTATTACGAAGCCAATTACACACCCGAAATTAAGGAGTACAACGGTGCGTTCCGCCCGATCGAGATCCACCCGCTGCGCAAGGGAATCGTGGTGCAGACGCGGACCGGCTATTTCGCGCTGCCTCCGGATAACGGCTCGGGGATTCGCCCGTGGGAGGTACCGCTACTCTCGCTTCTGGCGCAGCCTGTGCTGCCCACGGATATCAGCCTTGAGACTCGCGTGCTGCGACTCGGGCAGCTTCCCGATGGAAACTCCGCTGCCATCGCCGTGCAGGTGCCGATCAGCGCGCTGCAGGTGCACGATGACGGCAACACGCATATTTCGTCGGTGCACGTAACCGTGGTTTCGCAGATCAGGAATGCGAAGGGCGCAGTGGTGGAGCGGTTCAGCGAGGACATCCCCGTCCACGACGCACCGGATGTGCTCCACAGCCCGGAGCACCAGTATCTGACCATGGAACGGCACTTCTCGGCCGAGCCGGGAACTTACACGCTGGAGACGGCAGTGATGGACCGGATCGGCAACAAGGCCGGGGCACAGCGCATCCCGTTCACCATCGATCCGGTGGCCAAAGGCCCCGCCCTCAGCGACGTGGCCCTGGTGCGGCAGATTGAGCCGCTGCACGCGGAGACGGCGTCGTTCGAGCCGATGCGGTACATGAACGGCCGAGTGATTCCTGACTTGACGAACGAACTGCCGGAGAAGACAAGCAAACTGCAGGTCTTCTTTCTGGTGCATCCGATGCCGCCTGCGAGCGGCGAGCCTCATCTCTCGCTGGAGATCGTCCGCAACGGCGAGTCGCTGGGAAAGATGCCGCTGGAACTCAGCAAGAACGACGGTCTCGGGGCGACTCCTTATCTCGGCACCATCAGCGGACACGTCTTTCCGCCGGGCAACTATAAGGTTGTGGCCACGCTGACGCAGGGCAGCCAGACGGCCACATCGAACGCGGAATTCAAGGTCGAGGGCACGATCGCAGACTCGATGGCGCCCGCGGCGTTGTCGTTCGCTGCCCAGGGTGAGTCCAGCAGGGCAGCCGATCAGAAAGCGACCGCGACAGAGGCAACGTCCAACAGCCTCTTTGCGATCGCTGCGTCGAAGGATCCGGTACCTCCGCCGACGGAAGCCGAGCAAAACGCGATCATTGAATCGGCTCGGCAGAGAGCGCTGGCGTGGGGCGATACCCTGCCCAACTTCTTCTGCCTGGAGGCCACGAATCACTCCGTCGATACGAGCGGTATGGGCGACTGGCGCCAGAAAGACACGGCCGTGCAGGTGGTGCGCTACGTCGATCACCAGGAGTCGCGAACCACGCTGCAGGTGAATGGAGAGAAGAAGGCAGCCAGCGCGGAGGACGCTCTGACGGGGGAAGCTTCCGATCTCGACTTCGCGCATTCGATCGGCGAGTTCGGGGGCATGTTCAAGCTGGTTTTCGACCCCTCGGCGAAGGCGAAGTTCACCTGGAAAGAAGCGGATATGGTGGACGGCCAGCCGGCTCAGGTCTTCGATTTCACGGTGAACCAGGCGAATTCGCAGTTCGATGTGGCGGGGCTGAACAACAGGCAGAACGTCGTGGCGTTCCATGGCGAGGTCTACCTGGATACGGCGACCCACAGCATCCGACGCATTTCGGTCGACGCGGACAATATTCCGGATTTCCTGGCGGTGCGAGCGACGTCGATCTCGGTGGACTACTCCTGGGTGACGATCAACGGGCACGACTACCTGATGCCGGCGCGCGGCGCGGTGAGCCTGCGCGAGGGCAAACATCAGGCCGTGCTCAATGAGTTCGAGTTCCGCGGGTACCGGCGGTTTGGGTCTTCGGTGCGGATTCTCTCGACGGCGGAGTCGAAGCAGTTGCCGAAAGACAACTAGGAGGGACAAACCCGCTCCCGGCTCACCCCCAACCGAGGCGGGGGACTGTTGCATTGCGGTATACTAGCTTTGAATCGCCTCGGGTTCCGTGCAATGCTCACCCCACGCCGGACCGAAGCGCAGGATCGCATCCAGCATGTCCATCCGCACCCGCCGCACCTTCTTCTCCCTCATTGTGTTTTTCTCCGTCTGCGCGCTTGGCGGCATGGTCGTCAGCCAGCAGGTCGGCGCGCAGTCGTCCGCCGATGAGTCGAACTTCCGCGACAGCCTGAAGAACTTTGGCGCAGTTTACGACATCATTTCGAAGAACTACGCCGAGCCGCTGACCGGCGACATGCCGGACCGCGCTATCTACGACGGCGCGATTCCGGAGATGCTGCACACGCTCGATCCGCACTCGAGCTTCTACGATCCCAAAGCCTTCGCGAAGATGAAGGAAGACCAGCACGGCAAGTACTACGGCGTGGGCATGTACATCCAGCCGCAGAACGGCAAGGTGGTGGTGGTCTATCCGATCGAGGGGTCGCCGGCCTTCCGCGCCGGGCTGCATCCGGGCGACGTGATTTCGGGGGTGGACGGGCAGTCGACCGCGAACATGAACTCCGACGACGTGGCCAATAAGCTCAAGGGACCGCGCGGCACCAGCGTTACCGTCACGATCACGCGGGTCGGGGCATCCACTCCGCTGACGTTCCAACTCGTCCGCGATGAAATTCCGAACGCGAGCATCGACCTGAGCTATCAGATTCGGCCGGGGATCGGCTACATCCACATCAAACAGTTCCAGGAGACGACAGGGCGCGAATTTGACGACGCCGTGGACGCCTTTGGGCCGAATCTTAAGGGCCTGGTTCTGGATCTGCGCGGCAATCCCGGCGGCGTACTCGTGGAAGCCGTCGCGGTGTGCGACAAGCTGCTGAAGCGCGGGCAGATTATCGTATCCCAAAAGGGCCGGGCTTTCCCCGATCAGGTCTATCGTGCGACCCACGGCAACGAAGGGCAGCAGTTCCCCATCGTGGTGCTCGTGAATCACAACACCGCTTCGGCGGCGGAGATCGTTTCCGGTGCTCTGCAGGATCACGACCGCGCACTGATTGCGGGCGAGACGACCTTCGGTAAGGGGCTGGTGCAAACGGTGTACACGCTGAGTGACAATACCGGCCTGGCGCTGACGACGTATCACTACTTCACGCCGAGCGGCCGGCTCATCCAGCGCAATTACAACGGTGTCTCGCTCTACGACTACTACTACAACCACGACAAGCCGCAGGACGATAAAGACCGCGAGGTCAAGCTGACCGACTCCGGACGTACGGTCTACGGCGGCGGCGGCATTACGCCTGACGTCAAGATCGAGCCGCCCAAGGCGACGCCTTTTGAGGACGTGCTGGCAGAGCACAACGTCTTCCTCGGTTTCACCGAGCAGTACCTCTCGCATCGCACGATTGCGAAGGATTTCCAGGTGGACGACGGCGTGCTTGGGGACTTCAAGCAGTACCTGGCAGGCCAAAATATCGACTACACGCCGCAGGAACTGACCGACAACCTCGACTGGGTGAAGACGAACATTAAGTCCACGCTCTTCACGACCCAGTTCGGCGAGACCTCGGGACTGCAGGCGGAAGCGGACTGGGATCCGATGATCCAGCAGGCGCTGGGGCTGATGACCCAGGCGGCGCAACTGGAACAGCATGCGGAGCAAGTGGTGGCGCAGAAGGATGCCGCGCTGAACAAGGGACCGGTCACCCAGTAATTCGCACAACCCAGGGAAAGCGGGGCCGGCGGCGCAGAGCTACCGGCCCTCAATGTTTGCGCCCATGAAAGGCAGCGTTCGATGGATATTCGCTTCGCGGAAGAATCGGATTTCGACAAGGTCATGAGCCTCGTGAACCGCGCGTTCCAGGTGGAGTCGTACTTCATCCGAGGAGACCGGCTCACCCGCGAACGCCTGCGCGAGTATTTCGACAAAGGACGCTTTCTGGTGGCCGACGAGAACAGTGCTCTGGCGGGATGCGTCTACGTCCAGTTGCACAGCGGCTACAGCTATCTGGGCCTGCTCAGCGTGGAACCGTCGCACCAAAAAACGGGGCTGGGGAGGCGTCTCAATGCGGCCGCCGAAGAGTTTGCGCGCGAAATGGGATCGCGCCGCATGGAACTGACGGTCGTGAACCTGCGCACGGAGCTGCCGCCTTTCTACGAGAAGCTGGGATACGCAGTGGTGCGGATGGAGCCGATCCACAAGCACATGGAGGAACGAATCACCCAGCCATGCCACTTTATTCGCATGGC
>DATJTG010000149.1:0-59811 GCA_035503555.1 Acidobacteriaceae bacterium
TCAGAATTTGACACCAAATGACACCAAGTCGGAAAGGAGTGTAGCTGTAAGTTATTGATTATTTGGTGGACCTGGTCGGGATCGAACCGACGACCTCTTCCATGCCATGGAAGCGCGCTCCCAGCTGCGCCACAGGCCCACTGGCGGGACTATCTTATTTTCATGGAGCAGGAGCGATTCGTCAACGAACGCGCAACGAAGTCCGCTGCGCGCGCCTGGACCTCACAGCTGCCCTCGAAGGCGAATGCACAGTCAGCCGTGCAACCGAAGGCGCGTCCCCAGCATCGTGCTTCCCATATGCCCTCCCTTCGCGTCTCGTTCGCTGCGGCGCTGACCGCTCTTTGCGTCTCAGCGACCGCCCAAACCACCGCGCCCGGCGTGCCTGCGCCCGTATCCACCGGGCGTGCGCCGCTTTCCGACTCAGTGCGGCCCGCGCTCGCGCAGGTCGCTCAGACTCTGAACACAGTCAATACTCGCCGATGGAAGGCCCCCCAGCCGGTACGCGACGAGGCTGACGGAGACATCAACTCCATCCAGCGCGATCTCAACGGCACGCTGGCGGGACTTCTCCAGCAGGCCGACGCTGCGCCCGGCTCCGTGCCCGCCGCGTTCGCCGTCTATCGCAATCTCGACGCGCTCTACGACACGCTGCTCCGCGTCGTCGAAACGGCCGAGCTCGCCGCACCCGAAAATGAGGCCGGGCAGCTGGAGTCCTCGCTCCGGAGCCTTGAAGGCGCGCGCAGCAATCTCGGAGATACCGTCTTCACCGGCGCGCAGGCGCAGCAAACCGAGCTCGTGCGTCTTCGCACCGCTATTGCCGCCGGTGCTGCCGAGGCGAGGAGCCCCGTCAAGACGGTCGTCGTCAACGACGGTCCGGCGACCCACACCACGGCCACGCATCACAGGCGGACGACAAGCGCTACGAAGAAGCCTTCGTCGGGCTCCGCTTCGTCGTCGAGCTCCGGCTCGCAGTCCCAGTCATCCAAGCCGAACGCAGGCACCGCGATCCCTCAGTAAGCCCGCTATCTTCTCACCCGCCGGGAACCCTGGCGCGCCTTCCCGTGTCTAAAAAGGCAGAGTGAGCGAGGCACTTGAACCCGGGTGACGCCCGGTACGTCTAACAGCGTGCCGGGTTCCGGGACAGCCGAGCCGGAGGGGCAGTTTTCCTGCTAGGCTGAAAGGAGCAAGGCACTTGGCGCAGGCAGGCACGGCCGTGGGCAATCTGGCAGGGGTCATTGGCGTTCATCCCGAAGAAGCTGCGGTCATCGAGCAGCTGAAGGCGGGGTCTGACGAAGCCTTTGCCTGGCTCATCGCCCGCTACCAGCAGCCCCTTTACAGTCTGATCTATCGGATTCTGCCTAATCCCGTCGACGCCGCCGACGTTACCCAGGACGTCTTCGTTAAGGTCTTCCGCGGCATCAGCCGCTTCAACGGCGATGCCAGCCTGCGCACCTGGATCTATCGCATCGCGCTGCACGAGGCCCTCAATCAGCGCCGCTGGTGGTCGCGCCATCGCCGCAACGAGGTCGCCATTGAGATCGACGGAAACGAGCCGCATCTTTGCCTGATCGAGACCCTCGAGGACCGGCAGGAATCACCCTTCGATGCCGCGGCGCACTCTGAGATCGCGGCCCGGGTCGGAGCTGCGCTCCGCGAGGTCCCGGAGCCGTTTCGCACGGTGGTTGTCCTGCGCGATATTGAGGGTTTTGGCTACGAAGAGATCGCAGAGATCCTGAATGCCCATCTGGGCACGGTCAAGTCGCGCCTCATGCGTGGGCGCGCGCACCTTAAGAGCCTCCTGGCGCCGTTCATGGAAGCAGCGAGCCAGAGGCCTTCTCCGTCGCCGGCGATTCCTGCTTCCCCTGCCTGCTCATCCGAGGAGGCTCTATGAGCGTTTGCTCTGCGGTTCGCGCGCAGTTTTCCGACTATCTCGATGGGAACCTGACCGGCGTGGCGATGCAGTCTGTGGCCGGCCATCTGGAAGGCTGCTCCGCGTGCGCCGCCGACTTCGGCCTTTGGCGCCAGTCGCAGCAGGCGCTGGCCAATCTCGAGCCGGCGCGGCCTCCGGCGGACCTCGCTCTGCGCATCCGCGTCGCCCTCTCGCAGGAGCAGGCGCGCACGGCAAAGAACTTCTTCGCCACGTGGAAAGTCCGCTGGGAAAATACTGTCGCACCGTTCCTGCTGCAGGCATCCGCGGGACTTGCCAGTGCCGTTGTCCTAATCGGTACCCTTACCTTCCTCATCGGCGCCTTCGCCGCACCCGAACCGGCCAATGCCACAGACGAGCCTCTCGGCATGGCGTCGGGGCCGCACTTTCTCTATTCGACTCTCGAAACCGACGCCGGAACGGTCTCCCGCAAGGGCAGCCCGGTCACGGTGGAGGTGTTCGTTGACCCGCAGGGCCGCGTGTACGACTACGACATCGTGTCGGGCCCCGCCGATCCCGCGACTCGGGCCGGGCTCGAGAGCCTGCTCCTGACCAGCGTCTTCCTTCCGGCGACCACGTACGGACAGCCGGTGAAGGGCGTCGCGCTGCTCACATTCTCTGACGTCTCCGTCCAGGGATAGAACTCGGGCGGCCTGATGAGCCGATTCTGCAGAGGTTCATCGGCAGGAGTGAGCTTTGCGCGGGGCAAAACAAGCCTGCGTCAGCTCTTTCGCAGCGCCTGGGCTGCCGCGGAGGGTTGCGTCTTCGCGGCTTTCGTCGGAATGCACGCCGCATCAACTTGCAAGGGCCGGTTGGCCGCCGGCTGCAGTTGCTGCCCAGGGGGTCTCCAGCTCTGCACGACAAATCTGGCAGAGCATCCACTGCAGAGCCAGATGTAGCGCCCGCGCCGTTCCTCGCCTTCAGGAGCGAGGTCCTCGATCCAGTACAGAGTTCCGCTGCGTAAATAGTCTGATTCCATGGAACATTCCGGATTTGCGCAATGCATAGCGCCCTCGAGTCGACGTCGACCGAAGGAAAGAGGAACCCGTGCGACCTCGCGCAGTGGCAGCCTCGTCCAGTTTTCGGTCCGGATTGAAGTTTCAGTCGGCGCTTTGCCGCTAAGGAGAGGAGGGAGGTGTCGGCAAGGGCGAGACTAAGATTCGCTGCCCAAGGATGGCCATCCCGAAGACCGATGTCTGTGATTTGCGTCACAGACGTCGACGACGGCCCTGACGCCGGGAACGAGCAAACACACTCGGCAACGAGGAACGAGAAAGCAGAAAGCTGTTCTTACGCCGCCCCATGCCGGATTGCCAGCAGCGTCACATCGTCGAGTCCCGGTGTCGCGCCGGCAAACCGCCGCAAATCCTCGAGGCACGCGCTCACTACTCCGGCTGCGCAAGACGATGGACGCTGCACCACATCCCGCACTCGCTCCACGCCATACTCTCCATCCTCGCCCGCCGCCTCCGAGAGCCCATCCGTATAAAGGAACAGCAAATCCCCGACACCGAGCCGCAGCTGCGCCGCTCCAAACTCCGCGTCCCGAAACATTCCCAGCGGAAACCCGGTCGACTCCAGGAGCCGCGCTCCTCCTCGTTCCACGGCGATCACCGGCAAATGTCCGGCGCTGAAAATCTCCACAGTGCCGTCTGCCTCGGCCCGCCCGCATACCAGCGTCGCGTATTTCCCGGCGAGCCCGCTGTCACACAGAAAGCGGTTGATGCGCACCATAATCTCCGCCAGCGGCAGCCCCATCCCGATCAGGCTTCGAAAGAGAGCGTGCAGCTGTGTCATCCGCATCGACGCAGCCACGCCTTTTCCCGCCACGTCGCCCAGCATGAAGAAAAGCTGTCCCTGGCAGGGATACAGGTCGCAATAATCCCCGCTCACCGGACCCAGCGGCGCGTAGTGATAGCTGGTCTCCCACGCGTCTACTCTCAGATCTGCAGGTGGCAACAGGCCTCGCTGCAACTCGCTCGCCAGGTCCAGATCGCGCTGCAGCGCCACGCGTTCCTCATCAGACAGGTGATCGAGGCAGTAGCGCAACAGAGGGTCGGCCAGCAGCCGGTCGCGCTCCACAGTATCGTGGCAGGTCTCGCACAGACCGTAGGTCCCCTCCTCAAACCGGTCGAGCGCTGCGTCGACTTCCCGCAGCAGCGTCTCGAGATGTGAGTCGCCGGCCGTGCGCTGGAGCACAGTCTCCAGCCGTTTCTTGCGTTCCTCAAGCTGGCCGCGCAGGAAATCCATTTCGACGGTGGTAGCCATAGACGCCCCCTCACGGCATTCGGATAGGCCGATTCTACTCATGGATTCGTCTGGACCCGCAGTCGCGTCAGAAAGTTATTGCCAGCCGCGATGCGCTCCGGCGACCACCCCTGGAAAGTGGAAGTTTGTTGAATATAAGAGACTTGCTGAAGGGACTCGGGTAGCTGACCAGAGGATCGGGGCCAGCGATGGGAACAGCGTTCCTTCCCGCACCGGCTTTCTGATCCCTCGCGCAGCTCAGATAGATTTGGGCGGGATATTTTCGGCTCCGGATTCCCCCGTTCGGCTGGCGTCGCATCGGTGGCCGTTCCACCCATTTGTCGACCGAGGCGTCCACGAACGAAACCAGCCGCGATTCTCCGCAGCGCACGCAGGTCGAACAGATCAGCAACCCCTCTTCGGTGGGAATCAGCGACCGAGTGAACGTGAGTACACAGGCATCGGTCGCGACCCCCTGGCAGGGGCGGACGTTTGGGAGACGCTCAGCATGGTCGCTGCTTCAGGAAGCGAGCAAGCGTCATCTTGCGTCAAAAGGGAATATAGCGGGACCGAAGGAGAGCCGGCGCGGATTTTCAGGCAACGCAATTCCCGCTGCGGAATCCGATTCTTGTTCGGCTCTGCATTGCGGCACTTTTGAGGATTGCCTTGGACCTTCATCCCCCAGGTTTTACCCGCCACGTCGTGAGGCAGGGAATTCAGTTTCTGATTGAATCCGAATGCGATGGCTGCGGCTTGTCAAAGCTGGTGTCGTCCCAGGACGGATCCCTGGCGGAGTGGGAACGGGAGCATGTTTGCGCTCCCCACGTGGCAACGAAGACGGCGCGGAAGCGCAGGCCGGCGAAAGCACCGCCCGACCGTCTCCCTGGTCCGGATCAAGCCGGAGGATCGGCTCAGAGGGGACGCCCGCAGCAGAGCCGCTAGGCCACGTCGCCGACCGGGTCGCCTTGATCCGGCCGGGAATTCGACCAGAGATACGTCAGGTCCCAGTGACCTTCATTCTTTTTCGTCACGATCCTGCGGGAGTCGAATTCGAGCTCATATGCGCCGTCGGGCAGCTCAGCCGGCTCATCAGTGATGCGGCAGCGGGTGAAACGGCGTCCTTTGCTGGACTGTTCGCTCCAGATTTCCAATGTGCACATTGCATGGACGCCAACACGATCAGCGACACCGTGCAGCACCGCAGGAACTCGGACAAGATCAGGCAAGGCAGCAACCTCGCGTGCCTCAGATGCCGGCAGACGCGGCAGGGTTGCCGGCATTGATACTCTGTGGCGCTCTGTGATGACACCATCGCCAGGAGTTCCAAAGCCCCCGGCGGCGCTGTGGTTTGAGCGGGGGACGCTCCTCTTCTGGCCCTGATCCTGACGCTCCTTAGGCGATTCGCCAACAAGAGACCCGAAATAGGATTCTTTCGATGTTTTGTCGAAATCCGCAGTTGCTCGTCGCAGGAATGAAGGCCGGGCACAGAAAACTCCCGGAAAGACGAATCAAGAGCGGACGAAATACCGCAATATCTGGTTGCGATTCAACACCCTGACAACTTTGAACCGGCCGCCGACGTTGAAGCGACGATGAACGACATCCACGCGCTGAACCGGGAGATGATCGCTGCCGCCGTGAGGGATTCTGCCGGTGGCCTGCAACCGGTGGGGAAGGCGAAGTCGGTGCGTATGCAGGCTGGCAGAGCGCTGGTCATCAGCACGGGCCGTATGTCGAGGCAAAGAAGCCTGTGGGCGGCTGCTCAGGTCCGCCGGGATGGATGAGGCGATGCTGTGGGCACGCAAGGCTGCGATCGCTTTACAGGGCGCCGGTCGAGGTGAGAGAGTTCCTGCCGATGCCGGCGGAAGGGACTGCCTGGTCGTGAAGCCAAGGGCAGAGCTGGAAGTTCCCCGAAATAAGTTTTTCGGCCGCCTGTAGAATTCCGCTCTGATGGTTCGTCGTGATATTGAAGGCGGGACGATGAGTCCGGCTGAAGATCCCATTACAGGAGAGCATATGCCGCAATATTTTGTTGCTGGTTACCTTCCCGACGATTTCGACCCGTCTCAGGCGGACGAAGCGATTGGGCGCGAAATCCACGCGGTCAACCGGGAAATGATCGCAGCGGGGGTGAGGAAATTCGCCTGCGGCCTGGGCGCCGCGAAGTCCCTGCGAGGGCAGGCCGATGGCGAAGTTCTCGTCACCGACGGGCCATACCTGGAGACCAAGGAGCACATCGGCGGATTCTGGATTCTGGAATGCGCCGACATGGACGAGGCGATGGCGTGGGCACGCAAAGGTGTCGCTGCCACTCGGGGGCAGGTCGAGGTGCGAGAAATTTTCTTTGTGCCCGCCCCCGAAGAAAGCTGAGCGCCCCGACTACGGTGAGCGGCCGCTACTCGCCCGCGGCTTTGAGCGGCGGCCAGCGGCAGACTTCGACGATCGAAGCAGCGACGAGGGAGGGGCGGCGACAAGCCCCCCACGCCCAAGGGCAGGTTTGCGCCCCCAAAAGTACTTTATTCAGGAGAGATAACGATGCGAAACAAGGGTATCGGTTCCATCACACTTACGGGCTTAGCCCTGCTTGCCGGGCTCGCCACAGTGCAGCGCGCGCGCACGCAGGATGCCGCTACGCCCTATCCGAAGATGGCCCCGATCGAACAATACCTCATGGCGCGCGACGCGGAAACCGCCCTCGCTCGCAGTGCCGCTCCTGACGCCATCTCGCACGATGCTTCGGTTCTTGTTCTGACCCGCCACGGCTACGAAACCGCAGTCGAAGGGAAAAACGGCTGGGTGTGTTGGGTCGGGCGCAGCTGGATGGCCATGTTCGATCATCCCGAATTCTGGAATCCGAAAGTCCGCGCCGCAGAATGCGTCAATCCGCCGGCCGTCCGCAGCATTCTCCCGTACGCCTACAAACGCACCGAACTCATCCTGGCCGGCCGTTCCAAACAGGAGGTCATTGCCGCAATCAAAGCTGCAATCGACAGCAAGGAACTCCCTGCGCTCGAGCCGGGGACGATTTCCTACATGATGTCGAAGTCTTCGTACCTCTCTGACGCAGGCGGCCACAATGTGCCGCACCTGATGTTCTACGAACCGGGCAAAGACGGCACCGCCTGGGGCGCGAATCTAACCAATTCTCCGCTGATGGCTGTGAATTACTGGTACCTCTCCGCGGAGGCCTATCCACAGCTCAAAACCTTCCCACCCCTGTCTGTCTACCTGGTAGGAGTCAGCAAATGGTCTGACGGTAGTCAGGCACCACCGATGACCATGTAGAACCGCCGACGAAACCGCGAAAGAAATCAACCCAAAGGAGCAACGGCAATGCGTTTCGTGATGCTGGTCATTCCCAAAGGATACGAATCGGCAGCGCCGAACCAGGTTCCCAGCACGGAGGGGGTGGCCAGGATGGCGGAGTTCAACAGGAGCCTGCAACAGGCCGGCGTCCTGCTCGCCCTCGACGGACTCTTTCCGCCCTCGGCGGGCGTGCGGGTTACGCACACCGATGGCAAAGCCACGGTGATGGACGGCCCGTTTGCCGACGCCAAAGAAGTCATTGGCGGATACTGGATCATCCAGGTGCGCTCGCGGGAAGAAGCCATCGAATGGGCGAAACGAGCGCCGATGACGAATAACGAGATCATCGAAGTGCGCCAGATATTCGAAATGAGTGATTTTCCCGAAGAAGCCCGGGAAGTTGGCTTTCGCAAAGATCACAAAGGGAACCAATACCAGTAAACCGGCCATGGTCGTCGCGACCGCATGAGTGACATTCACAGGACGATTGAGGCCGTGTGGAAGATCGAGTCCACACGCCTCATCGCCGCGATTGCTCGCGTCACCCGCGATATCGGCATTGCCGAGGAACTGGCGCAGGACGCACTCGTGACGGCGCTCGAAGTCTGGCCCGAAGAAGGAATCCCTGAGAATCCGGGGGCGTGGCTGATGACGGCGGCGAAGCGGCGCGCCCTCGATTGGTTGCGTCGCGGACGCATGCTGGTGCAGAAACATGAGGAAATTGCCCGCGAGCTGGAATTTCAGCAGCAGCAGCTCGGCGATGCCATGGAGCGGGCTCTCGACCAGGTGATCGACGATGACGTGCTGCGGCTCATTTTCACGGCCTGCCATCCGGTGCTCGCAGTGGAAGGACGCATCGCGCTCACGCTGCGGCTGATCGGCGGCCTCACCACAGACGAAATCGCGCGTGCGTTTCTTGTGCCGGAAAAGACGCTCGGCCAGCGGATCTCACGCGCGAAGAAGACCCTTTCCGAGGCGCAGGTTCCTTTTGAGACTCCGCGCGGCGAGGAGCTGCGCAGCCGGGTCGAGTCCGTGCTTCTGGTGATTTACCTGATCTTCAATGAGGGATACACCGCGACCTCGGGCGACGAGTGGATGCGCGCGGCTCTCTCTGAAGAGGCGCTGCGTCTGGGGAGAATGCTGGTGCAGCTGCTTCCGAGCGAATCGGAAGCTTATGGTCTCCTCTCCCTGATGGAACTTCAGGCATCGCGCACGGCAGCGCGCCGGGGCAGAAACGGCGAAGCTGTCTTATTGCTGGACCAGGATCGTTCCTTATGGGACTATGCGCAGATCCAGCGAGGAATGCGTTCGCTCGAGGAAGCGCAGAAGCTGGGGGGCGGGGCGCGGTCTTACGCGCTGCAGGCGGCCATCGCTGCCTGCCACGCGCGAGCCCGAGCCCCCGAAGAGACTAACTGGGAACGGATCGTTCTCCTCTACGACGCGCTGCTGGAAATCAGCCAGTCTCCGATCGTGGCTTTGAATCGCGCCGTAGCTGTCGGCATGGCGCAGGGCCCGGCGGCCGGGCTCGAAGCCCTGGATCGGGCGGCCGCTCTCGGTGGCGAAGCAGCGCTGGCTCAATACCATCTGTATCCCAGCGTTCGCGGGGACCTGCTGATGAAGGTGGGCCGATTGGCTGAGGCTCGGCAGGAAATCGAACGCGCCATCGCCATGACGAAGAATCTGCGGGAACAGGAATTGCTGGCCAATCGGCTGAAGCAAATGGAAAAGGCCGCCGAGTCCGCTTAGGTCGCCGCGGTCCCGGGAAACAGGCTTAGCTGCTGCCCCTGCTCCTGACTTCCCCATGCACGATCGCAGCCGATCCTGCATAATGCACTCAACGGACTATGGCTATCAGCACCATCGATCAGGCGACCAAAAAAGGAGTTCTGGCGGTTCAGGAATATGCCCAGCTCTCGGGCCGCGCCGTCAGCAACCTGTTCCGCAAGCCGTTCTACGCAGCCGATCTTTTCCAGCAGGCCGACATTATCGGCGTGGGTTCGCTCCCCATCGTGCTGATGACCGGATTCTTTCTGGGCGGCGCGCTGGCCATGCAGTCCTCTTCAACCCTCGAGCAGTTCGGTGCGACGGCGTTCACCGGCCAGCTGGTCAGCTTCTCGATGATCAAGGAGATCGGGCCGGTGGTCACCGCGCTCATGGTGAGCGGCCGCAACGCCTCCGGCATGGCCAGCGAACTGGGCTCTATGATCGTGACTGAGCAGATCGACGCTATGCGCGCCCTTGGCACCGATCCGCTGAAGAAGCTCGTGATGCCGCGCATCGTCGCCACGGTGGTGATGCTGTTTTTCCTCACCATCATGGCCGACGCCGTGGGTATCCTCGGCGGCGGACTCGTCGGGGTCTTCATGCTGGGGCAGGACAGCTCGCAGTACTTCCACACCGCCTACCAGTCGCTGATGTTTGCCGATATCGTGCAGGGTCTGGTGAAGCCCATATTCTTCGGCTTCATTCTGGCGTCGATCGGCTGCTTCTATGGTTTGAAGACCCGCGGGGGCACGCAGGGCGTGGGCCGCTCGACGACGCAGGCGGTGGTGGTCGCGAGCGTACTGATCATCATCACGGACTTCATCATCATCCGCTTCATGCTGGGTGTCTTCGGGCGATGAGCAGCGCGAGCGCGGGCGCAACGCCCGATCCGTTAGCCGCGGCAGGAATTCCGCAGGCCGCGCCGCCTTTGTCGCCTTCCACGAATCACGAGCCGGTGGTGGTCTTCGAGGACGTCTCGATCGGCTTCGGCCGCGAGCCGGTACTCGACGGTGTCTCCTTCAAAATCAACTACGGAGAAACGCGCATCCTGATGGGGCCCGCGGGCCAGGGGAAGAGCGTCCTGCTCAAGCTGACCAACGGACTCCTGCGGCCTGATTCAGGGCGGATTTTCGTCTTCGGCGAAGAGATCAGCGCGATGCGCGAGGATGACCTTTTCGAGCTGCGCGGGTCGATAGGAACAGTCTTCCAGGAGGGCGCGCTGTTCGACTCGCTGACCGTCCGCGACAATGTGGGCTACCGGCTGATGGAGGAGCATGTGCCGGAGGACGAAATCACGCGGCGCGTGGCCGAGGCGCTGCGCTTCGTCGAGCTCGAACAGACGCTGGCCAAGTTTCCCTCGCAGCTTTCGGGCGGCATGCGGCGGCGGGTCGCGATCGCACGCGCCATCGTCACAAATCCGAAGCTGATTCTGTATGACTCGCCCACCGGCGGGCTGGACCCGATCACCTCGACCACAATCATCGAGCTGGTGATGAAGCAGCGCGACGTTGCCCACACGACCTCGCTGGTGATCACGCATCGCCTCCAGGACGCGTTTGTGCTGGCGACGCACCACTACAGCCGTGAGAAGGGCGCGATGGATCCGCTGCCCCCCGGCCATGCCGACCCCAACACCAGTTTCCTCATGCTGCACGACGGGAAGATCGTCTTCGACGGCTCAACGAAGGAACTGGTGGAGTCAGAAGATCCGTTCATACGCGAGTATCTGACCTAGCCTCGAAGCGGCCGGCTGTTAGCGATCAGCAGCTAGCTGCCGCCCGTGCTCACTGCTGACAGCCGGCAGCTAAGTGCTCAGCTCGCCGCATCGTGATCGTAAAACCGGAAAAACAGAGACGGCTTCGATACCGGCTCCGCTTTCGCCGCCAGTTCCTGAAGCTGCTTTTCGTTGAACGGCGTGAAGTCGCGCGCGATGGCCACGTTTTCTTCGAGCTGTGCAATCGAATCGCAGCCCACGATCACCGTCGAAACCGGACGCGAAAGCGTGTAACCGATGGCCTCCTTCATCGTGAGCGTCCCCGGCGTCGGCGCCAGCACCATGCCTTCCCACGAGTGCTTCTGCTGCTCGAGCGGTGGCGGATTCCACGAAGACAGGATGCGCCCGCGGCCGGGAATCTTCATGCCGATGATGCCCATCTGGCGCTCGACGGCCAGCGGCAGGAGCTGATCCTGGAAGCTGTAGTGATGCGGATCGGCCGCGTTCAGCGCCATCAGGATACAGTCGAAGGGATGCCGGTTGAGCGCCTCCATCAGGGCGTCCGGCCGGTAATGCCCGGTCACGCCGAGGTAGCGGACCACGCCCTGCCGCTGCATTTCGACCAGCGCTTCCATCGCTCCGCCTGGCGCGAAAATCGCGTTGATGTCCTTCATCGTCCCGATGTCGTGAAGCTGCCACAGATCGACGTGATCCGTTTGCAGGAGCTGCAGCGACTTGTCGATCATCCGCAACGATCCTTCGCGCGTGCGCTCTTTGGTTTTCGTGGCGAGGAAGGCTTCGTTGCGCCGCGTCTTCATCACCGCGCCGACGTACTGCTCGCTCCAGCGCAGCGGTCCGCCGTAGATCGACGAAGTGTCGATGTAGTTGACCCCGAGATCGAGTGCGCGATTAATGATCGGCACAGAGACATCGGCGTTGTTGGCTTTCTCGAGTGCGGCCTGTCCCCCGAGCGAGAAAATGCCAACCTTGTAGCCGGTCTTACCCAGGTTGCGGGTGGGCATCGCGTCCTGCGTGCGCGGATTGTTCGGCAGCGGGCGTCCGTTATCGGCGAGCGCCGGCAGCGCCGCGCCCGTCAGGGCGGTGCTGGCAAGAGCGGCCGCCGCAGCGGTGCTTCCCTTAAGAAACGCGCGACGATCAGGACGGATGTTTTCCATGGCGAGCCCTCCCGGATAAAGGCAAGAACAGGGTACAGCGTACAACGTGCAGGGTACAGGTTACCGTTCGCCGAAAAGCGGCTCGCCGGAAAAAAGAAGAGGGATGGCGTTTGGCCATCCCTCCCTCGCTACATTTGTTTTCGATCAGATCAGCGGCCGTGCGGGTGTCCGCCGCCGCCACCGCCATGCGGGGCTGATGGATGTCCACCCCCACCGCTGCTGCGAGGTGCCGCGGCCGGATGTCCGCCCCCGCCCGAGGGCCGAGACTGCGGAGCAGGACGGCTGTAGTTCTGCGCCGGACGGCTATTGCTGGGACGGCTATAGTTCTGGGCCGGCCTATTGTAGTTTTGCGCAGGCCGATTGTAGTTCTGCGCCGGACGGCTGTAGTTCTGCGTCGGCCGGTTGTAGTTTTGCGCGGGCCGATTGTAGCTGCCCGCTCCGCCGCGGTTATAGGTGTTTGCCTGGCCGCGATTGAAGCCGTGGTTGTAGCCGGCGCGGGCCCCGGCGTTGTACCCTGCGCGCGCTCCGTTGTTGTACCCGGCACGAGCGCCGGCGTTGAAGCCAGCCCGTGCGCCGCTGTAGTACGCGTGGTTGTAGGCAGCCCCGTGGGCGGCAACGGCTGCGTGATAGTTGTACGCGCGCGCTTCAGGATTGCGTTCAAAGCGGCCGTAGTAGCCGTGATTGATGACGGTCACACTGTGCGAAACCCACATGCCGCCGTGGAAGCCGACCCACGGATGAGGACCCCAGCCCACGCCCCAGTGGCCCCAGCCCCAGCCCCAGTGCGACCAGGCACCGATGGCGATGCCGAAACCAAAACCGAAGCCGATGCCGACACCCATAAAGAACCCAGGAGGCGGCGGGGGCGCGTACCACGCGAACCAGGGATTGCCCCAGCCCCATACGGTCCAGGGATTGTAGTAAGGAACGTAGACGACGGCGGGGTTCGCTGGCTCGATGACGATGTCGCCCGGATTGTCCTGAACATACTCCTGCGGCGTGGAGCGCAGCTTGCCGGAGTCATAAGCCTGCTGGCGATCCTGCTGCACGGCGTTCATCACGTCCTGCGGCTGGTTGTAATAAGCGTTGCCCAGCTGCGTGGTCCAGTCGATGTTCTTATCCATCTGGGACAAAACTGTGGGGAAGGCGGTCAGCGCTTTGACGCTTGGATCCCAGTTCTGGCTGTTTGCCATCTGAGACAGCTGATCGGGCGATGCGCCCTGATTCGACTGGTCGAAGTGGTCTGCATCCGCAACCTGCGTCGGATAGGTCGAGGCCGCGAGCACCTGCGCGACGAGCGAGTCAGGATAAAGCGCGATGGGCGCGACCAGTTGATTGAGCTGGTCAGGGCTGAGCGCATTGTATTGCTGCGGAGGCGCCTGGTCGGGCGGCGGCGGCGCGTCCTGGTCGGGCGGCGGGGGCACCTGGTCAGCGGACTGGGCCTGCTGCTGGTCGGGGGGAGGCGGAGGCGCCTCCTGTCCATAGGCCGTCAGGGGCGCAACGCCCAGCGGGACCAACAGGCCGGCGAGAGCGAGCGCGAGACTGCGCCTGGCAGAATCAGCGGTGACGGCGGCAAGGCCGCGCATCGTACGACGTGCCATGGGTAAAAAGCGTGAAAAGTCGTTCATAGGAAACACCTCTCGGCCCTGTTGGGGCTTCTTGCTGGGAGCGTCCGGATTATAGATGCTCTCACAGGGATGGGACACGGAACGGGGTTGATTAGTTGCGCGAGAGCGGGCGATTCCTGGCATCAATCCACCACGGAATCGAAGAATCGGCGGAGGATACGGGCCACCAGATCGGGCTGCTCGAAGGGCGCAAAGTGACCGGCATCGGGGATTTCGTTGTATTCGGCGCCATATCCACCGCTGCGAATCTGCTCGGCGAGCAGGCGCATATCCGCGGGCGTGGAACCGGGGTCCTCGCCAGCCGCGACGACGCAGCAGGGCAGCCTCAGCGTGCGTGCCGTGGCGACCGAATCCGGCCGCGCGGCGAGCCCCTGCTGCACGGCGATAACGGCTTCCGGTTTCATCACCTGCATCATCTCGCGAGCTTCGCCGACCTTCTGCGGCCATCGGCGATGCGCAGTGGGACCAACGAGTGTGTTGAGGTTCATCTCGATGAAGTCGGCGGTACCGCGCTCGCGAATCTTCGCGATGTTTTCTTCGCGCTTCGCGCGAAGCGCGTCCGTGTCAGACTGAGGCCGCGAGCAGCAGAAGGCGAGAGCCTGCGCGCGCTCGGGTGTCGAACGCCAGATTTCGTAAAGGGTGTAGCCGCCAATCGAGCATCCGGCGAAGAGCGCCTTCGCTATGCCGAGGTGGTCGAGGAGCCGAGCGGCGTCGGCGGCCAGCTTCTCGACGGTGATGGGGCCGTCCCCGGCCTCCGACTGGCCGTGCCCGCGCAGGTCAGGAATGATCAGGCGGTAGCGCGATGCGAGTCGGTTGGCAACGGGGACCCAGAAGCGGTGATCGACCGGCGTGGGGTGAAGGAGGACGACCTCGGGCCCGTGGCCGGTGATCGTGAAAAAAAGCTGCGCGCCGGAGGAGTGGTAGAGCACGCAACAGGATACAGGGGACAGGGTTCAGGGGGTGGGAAAACAGACGGCAAAGCCTCCGGCGGGTTGCGGCCGGCTTCCACGTGTGCCGCAAGCCTGCGGATGTGGAAGCCAGTTTTGTTGAACTCGAAAGCTAGTTCGCCGGCGGATAGGGAGCGGGCGGCGGCGGCGCCGCAGGCGGAATCAGTAACGGCTCCTCTGGCATGACGATCCAAAAAATGACGTAGGCGAGCACCCCGGCGCCGCTGCCAAAGATGGCGAGCAGCACGGTAATGACGCGCACCCAAACGACATCCCACGCATAGGCGTGCGCGAGGCCCTGGCATACGCCGGCAATCATGCGTCCGGCGCGAGGCCGGATGAGGCGGGTGACGGTGGGCGGGTACGGGGTGGGCGGGGCAGGCGGATACATTTGGGCTCCGCAGCCAGAGCAGAAGCGCGCCTCATCGGAAAGCGCCTTTCCGCAGTTTCTGCAATACATGGACATGGCCCTACCCTCCCTGTTGAGCACCGGTCGAGACTCCTCGCGCCGATGCAAAACCTAAGCATAACGCGTCCTCCGGGACGGCCTGCATTGGACTGCCTTATCCGGAGAATGCACGAGGAAGAATACGCGGAATGCAGGCGCCGAGTTCCCGGAACGTGCGGCCACCTGGCGAGAACTGCTAACCGTTCAATGCGAACCGCTGTTCGAAGCATCTTAGGGTGTACACGGGAACATCAGTCCAATGGGAAAGAGAAGGGAGAGCCATGCAGCGACTGGCAGGCAAAACAGCCATTGTGACCGGAGCGGGCTCCGGGATTGGGCAGGGAATCGCCAAACGGCTCGGAAGGGAGGGTGCTCGGGTCGTCGTCGACTATGTGGGCGGAGAGGACGGCGCTGACGAAACGCGCAAGGCCATTGAGACCGCCGGCGGACAGGCGGTCGAAGTCCTGGCCGATGTGACGAAAATGGCCGACATCGAAAAGCTCGTCGAGACGGCCTGGAAGGAATATGGAAGCGCCGACATCCTGGTGAACAACGCGGGGATGGAGAAGAAGTCGGACTTCTGGGATACACCGGAGGCTGACTACGATCGCATCCTGGCCGTAAATCTCAAGGGGCCGTTTTTTCTCACCCAGGCCTTTGTTCGGCGGCTGCGCGCGGCGAAAAAGCCGGGTCGCGTGATCAATATCAGCTCGGTGCATGAGGATATGGCGTTTCCTGGGTTTGCAACCTATTGCTGCAGCAAGGGTGGACTGCGCATGCTCATGCGGAATCTGACGGTCGAACTGGGGCCGCTGGGGATCACCGTGAACAACATCGCTCCGGGCGCCATTGCGACGCCGATCAACACAGCATTATTGAACGACAAGCCGAAGCTGGATGCGCTGCTGAAGAACATTCCTCTTGGACGGCTGGGGACTCCGGAGGATGTCGCAGGGCTCGCCGCCTTTCTGGCGAGCGATGACGCATCCTATGTGTCGGGCGCGACCTTCCTGGTGGACGGAGGGCTGATGCGGAATTACAGAGAGCAGTGAGGCAGGGAAGAAAGAGATTGTTCAGAAGGCGTCTGGCTCTTTCGGTTTTGTATCAGGGCGCGAATTGAGTTGTGCCGTAAAGGCACCCAACCAGGCGGAGAGGGAGCCGCTGAGGGAAGGCAAAGCGAACTCCCTTAGCCAAACGACTTCGAAGCAGCAAGCGGAGACCATGGCGGCAAAGATCGAAGACTACGCGTTGATTGGGGATTGCGAAACGGCTGCGCTGGTGGATCGGAAGGGCTCGATCGACTGGCTGTGCTGGCCCGACTTCTCATCGCCGGCATGCTTTGCGGCGCTGTTGGGCACACGTGAAAACGGGTACTGGCAGATTTGCCCGCAGGGCGGGCGATGGAAAGCAAGTCGGCAATATCGCGCCCACACTCTCATTCTGGAGACGATTTTTGAAAACAGGCACGGCGCGGTGCGGCTCATCGATTTCATGCCCGTTCGGGAGCGCAATTCCGATGTAGTGCGGATCGTGGAAGGCCTGCGCGGGCGCATGAAACTGCGCATGGAACTCGCGATGCGTTTCGATTACGGCCAGACCGTTCCGTGGGTCACGGCGCTCGAAGATGGCATTCGTGCCGTGGCCGGCCCGTCGCTGGTGATGCTGCACGGATCGCAACCGGTCCACGGCGAAGGTCTCACGACCGTGTCGGAGTTCGCAGTGAAGCGCGGCGAGCGAGTGTGGTTCACGCTCACCTACGGAGCCTCGACGAAGCCAGCGCCGCAGCGAATCAGCGCGAAGCAGGCGTTGAAGGACACCGAGAGCTTCTGGACGCAGTGGACGAGCCAGATGCACTATGACGGTCCTCATACAGACGCCGTCGAGCGATCGCTGATTACGTTGAAGGCCATGACCTTCAGGCCGTCGGGCGGCGTCGTTGCGGCGCCCACCACGTCGCTGCCGGAGAAGCTGGGCGGAACGCGTAACTGGGACTATCGCTTCTGCTGGTTGCGCGACACCACATTCACGTTGCTGGCGATGACGCGCGCAGGTTATTTCGAGGAGGCTGTCGCCTGGCAGGACTGGCTGCTGCGCGCGGTGGCGGGAAGCCCCGATCAGGTGCAGATCATGTACGGGCTGAAAGGCGAGCGGCAACTAATCGAGTGGGAAGCACAGTGGCTCGCCGGCTACGAAAAATCAAAGCCGGTGCGCGTTGGCAACGCCGCTGCCTGTCAGGTGCAGCTCGATATCTACGGCGAGATGCTGGGCACCTTTCACCAGTCGCTGCACCGATTGCAGCGGCACACCAAAGATCACTTCCGCGTGCTGGTGCTGCTGCTCGAGCACCTGGAAAAAATCTGGGACGAGCCCGACGCCGGCATCTGGGAGGTGCGCGGCGGGTTGCGGCAGTTTACCTACTCGAAAGTGATGGCGTGGGTGGCCTTCGATCGTGCTCTGAAATCCGCCGACAAGCTGAAGATGGAGGTTCCGGTCAGGAAGTGGACGGCGCTGCGCGACCGGATTCATCAGCAGGTCTGCACGATGGGGTTCAATCGGCGGAAGAACAGTTTTGTGCAGTATTACGGATCGCATCAGCTCGACGCATCTCTCCTGCTCCTGCCGCTGGTGGGGTTCCTGCCCTTCAGCGATCCGAGGATCCAGGGTACGATCGCCGCCATTGAGGAAGAGCTGATCGTCGACGGCCTGGTGATGCGCTACGAAACAGGAAAAGTGCCCGACGGTCTGCCGGGGGGCGAGGGAATGTTTCTGGCGTGCAGCTTCTGGATGGTGAGCTGTCTGCACGCGATGGGGCGCAGGCGTGATGCTGAGAGAATGTTCAAACGCCTGTTGCGGCTGCGGAACGACGTGGGCCTGCTGGCAGAGGAGTACGACGTGCGGCGCAGGCGTCTGGTTGGAAATTTTCCGCAGGCGTTCTCGCACATTGCTCTGGTGAACTCAGCGTTTCGCCTCGCGGGCGTGAACGGTGTTCCGGGACCGGAACACGCGGGCATTACGGTGCGTTAGAACGCGCGCATGTGAAATCACGGCAGTTGCCAAAAGCATCAGCGAAAAGGGCGAGGGACGACGGGATGCATGGTTTTCGCGTATGGGCGCCAAAAGCGGATCGTGTGCGCGTGGAAGTGGAGGGACGGCTTTATGGATTGGACCGCGAGGACGGCGGCTGGTGGGTAGCTGAAGTGGAAGCCGCGCAGGTCGGGACGGAATACGCGTTTTACGTCAACAAGGAAGACCTGGCGCTGCCCGATCCGCGATCGCTGCGCCAGCCGAAGGGGGTTCATGGTCCGTCGCAGATCGTGGATCTGGGGGCGTTTGGGTGGAGCGACTCCGGCTGGCAGGCTCCTCCGCTGAAGAGCGGCGTGATCTACGAACTGCATGTCGGGACGTTTACGCCCGAAGGCACCCTCGACGCAGCGAGCGAGAAGCTGGAGATTTTGCGGGGTCTGGGCGTGACGCATTTGCAGCTGATGCCCGTGGCCGCGTTTCCTGGCAGGCAGGGATGGGGTTACGACAGCGTGGACCTGTTCGCCGTCCATGAGCCCTATGGCGGCCCCGAGGCCCTGCAGCGGTTTGTGGATGCGTGCCACAAGCACAGCATGGCGGTCCTGATGGACGTGGTGTACAACCACCTCGGCCCCTCGGGGAATTACCTCGCGAAGTTCGGCCCCTATTTCACCGCTGCTCACCATACGCCGTGGGGCGACGCCGTGAATCTGGAGGATGCAGGCAGTCACGAAGTGCGGCGGTTCTTTTTGGACAACGCGCGCATGTGGCTGCGCGACTTTCACTGCGACGGGCTGCGGCTGGATGCGGTGCATGCGTACACAGACCGCTCGGCCATCCCTTTTATGGAGCAGATCGGTGTCGAAGTGCGCGCCCTGGAAGCGCAAATGGGGCGCCGCTATGTGGTCATCGCGGAGAGCGACCTCAATGATCCGCGGGTAGTGACGCCGGTGGTGGCAGGCGGGCAGGGGCTGGATGCGCAGTGGAGCGACGATTTTCATCACGCGTTGTTTGCCGTGCTGACGGCGGAGGAAGCCGGATACTACGCCGACTTCGGCAAGCTGGCCGATCTTGGCAAAGCGGTCCGCGAAGCGTTTGTTTATGACGGGCGCTACTCCAAGCACAGGGATCGCCTGCACGGGCGGCCGGTGCAGGGCCTTGAGGGATGGCGGTTCCTGGGATACTCGCAGACCCACGATCAGGTGGGGAATCGGGCGAAGGGCGAGCGATTGAGCCAACTCGTCAGCGTGGGACGAGCAAAGATTGCCGCGGTCATGACGATGACCGCTCCGTTCATCCCCATGCTGTTTGAAGGCGAAGAGTGGGCCGCCTCGACGCCCTTCCTGTACTTCACGGATCACGAGCCGGAACTGGGAAAGCTCATTTCCGAGGGGCGGCGCAAGGAGTTCGAGGCCTTTGGCTGGGATGCGGCGGAGGTCCCGGATCCGCAGGCGCCGGAGACTTTCGAGAAGTCGAAGCTGCGGTGGGAAGAGCGCAGCGAGACGGCTCATGCCGACATGCTGGACTGGTATCGCCGGCTGATTGCGCTGCGCCGGGAGATGCCGGAGCTGATCGATGGCGATTTCCGCGGCGTGCGCGCGAGGTGGAGCGAACGCGAACGCTGGTTCACCATGGAGCGCGGGCGGGTAACGGTGGCTTTCTCTCTGGCCGAATGTCCGGTCGAGGTGCAGGTGCCCGCGGATGCCCAGGTGCGTATGGGAGTGGGGTGCAGCCTCGAGAGCGCGGGCGCGCTGAGGCTGGAGCCCGACGGCGTCGCCCTGCTGGTGAGCGAGCGGGCGAACCCGTAGAGTAGATAACGATGAACGAACTGTGGTTCGCGCTGATCCTGTGCGTCAGCTCCATGGTTGCGGGGCTCCTTGGCGCATTGAGCGGACTTGGCGGCGGCGTGGTCATCGTGCCGCTGCTCACGATTGCTTTTCACGTTGACATTCATTACGCGATCGGAGCATCGCTCGTCTCGGTCATCGCAACCTCGTCCGGCGCGGCCGCGGCGTATGTGCGCGAGGGCTTCTCGAATATCCGCGTCGGCATGTTTCTTGAGATTGCGACGACCCTGGGTGCGCTTTTTGGCGCCTGGTTGACGACGCGCATTCCCACCCATGCGATCGGCATCGTCTTCGGTGTTGTCCTGCTCTATTCCGCCTGGGCCTCGCTCAAGCAGCGCCATGGGGCGGTGACGGAGAATCCCGACCCGCTGGCCCTGCGGCTCAAGCTGAAGGGGACACTGCCGGAAGATGACGAAATCCGGACTTATGTCGCACAGAGGATTCCGGCCGGCTTCGGCCTGATGACTCTGGCGGGAGCCTTGTCGGGCCTGCTGGGGATCGGTTCGGGGGCAGTGAAAGTGCTGGCGATGGATCAGGCGATGCGGCTGCCGTTCAAGGTGTCAACCACCACGAGCAATTTCATGATCGGCGTGACGGCGGCAGCCAGTGCGGGCCTTTACTGGCGCAGCGGCTACATGGCGCCTTCACTGGTGATGCCGGTCATGCTGGGCGTCCTGATCGGATCGCTGATGGGATCGCGGCTGCTGGTGAAGGCTGAGGTCCGCACGCTGAAGAGAGTCTTTTCGCTGGTGATTGTGGCCCTTGGCGTGGAAATGATTGTGAGCAGTCTGACGAGAAAATAGCGGAGGGGGAAAGCCCGTGCAATGGACCGACAAGCGGATTGAGACGCTGGTGGGCATTATGCTGCGAACCGGCGTGACGATCGCGGCGACTGTGGTGCTGGCCGGAGGCGTGCTCTTTCTGGCGCAGAATCGGGGGCCGCGGGCGAACTTCCATCAGTTTCACGGGGAACCGCCCCAGTTGCTGAGCCTGAGCGGCATTGCGCACGGCGTAGCAACCGGCGACGCACGCAGCATCATCATGCTGGGCATCCTGCTGCTGATCGCCACCCCGGTCGCGCGCGTGGGTATGTGCATCCTGGGCTTTGCTGAGGAGCGCGACAAGTTGTACGCAGCCATCAGCAGTTTCGTGATGGCAATTCTGCTCTACAGCCTGATCTTTCACAAATAGCGAGAACCCGTCAGCGAGGACGCAAGCGCCGCCGCGAGATCGCGCGAACTGATCAGCCCCGTGAAGATTTGTCCGTTGATTTCGACGGCGGGCACAGCGCGGATATGCCTGGCAGCGAGCAGGCGAGGGCGCACCGTCACGTCGATTTTCTCCAGCGTGAAGTCGAGCGTCGCCTGGAGATGCTCGAGCCGCTGCTCGATGAGCGGGCAGAAGGGGCAGCCCAGGGCGGTGTACAGAACCACGTGCTGCCGCGTCTGCGCAGCGTCACCTTTGGGAGCCGCGTGGTCGGTGATGGGTCCGTATCCTAGCAGGCCCGAGATGGCTGGAAAGCGGCGGATGTACTGAAATTGCAGGAGCGGCACGAAGACGATCCACAAGACCGCAACAATCCACTGTTGGTACGCAAGGATGGCGACGAGGCCGCCAAGGAAAACCAGCCATGACAACCAAATCATGGAGAGATGGCACTGTTGCTTCACGGCGCGCCTCCGTTGCCGGAAGCATAGGACGGGGGGGCCGCGGTTGCGAACGGATTTCGACGGGGTGAACGTTACTTTGGGAATGGAAGGCCGGGTTCGAGCGCGCCACGACGAAGTCTCAAATTGGCGCAAGCACGCGGACCAGCACGAAGATCGCAACGCCCAGAAAGAAAACCAGGGCCATCCGAATTCCCGGCTCGCGATTGACCTCCGGCACCAGATCCGTCGCGGCAACGTAAATGGCGACGCCGGCTGAAAGAGGCAGGCCGGCTTCGACCCAGCTCGGCAGCAATCCGATGATGAGCACGCCGGCAATCGTGGCAGCGGCCAGGATCATCGCCGAAGTCACGGCTGTCTGGCGCGAACGGCCGGACGCAAGCATCACCGACGCAATCGTGAATCCTTCCGGCACCTTGTGCAGGATGATGGCGACGAAGATCAGCCAACCGAGGGCATTCGAGAGCACGAATCCTGACGCGATCGCCACGCCATCGAAAAACGAGTGGGCCGCGAGCCCGCAGAGCACCGACCAGCCCGTGTGCGCGTGGATGAACTCATGCTCGTGCGTTTCTTCTCCGAAGTGGAAGTGCGGCGTGATCGTGTGCTCGAGCAGGTGAATTGCGCAATAGCCGGCCAGCACCAGTGCCGGCGCCCAGACGGCCGAAAATTTGAAGCTCTCCGGGAGCATGTCGAGCACGGCGACCGCCATCATGAATCCTGCGCCGAGGGCGATGGAGTAGCGAAGGTAGCGGGCGGTCCAGTTGCGGCGCACGAAGACGACGCCGCCGATAATGTCGGCGACGGCGGCGAGGGAACCGAGCAGCAGGGATAGAAGCATGATCAGCCGCTGTGACGAATATGGAGGACGTCACCGTCCTGGATAAGGTAATCTTTGCCTTCCAGACGGAGCGTGCCCTGGGAGCGCGCGACCGCCTCGGAGCCGGCGGCGAGCAGGGTATCCCAGTGAATTGTCTCCGCGCGGATGAAATGCTTTTCAAGATCGGAGTGGATTGCCCCCGCGGCCTCCTGCGCGCGCGAGTTGGCGGGTACGGTCCATGCGCGGCACTCGTCTTCGCCAACGGTGAAGAAGCTGATGAGCCCGAGCAACTCGTAGCTGCGGCGGATCAGCCGCACGAGCCCGGATTCGCTGAGGCCGTAGGATCCCAGAAATTCGCGAGCCTCGTCGTCGTCCATCTCCGCCAGTTCGGCTTCCACCTTGCCGCAAAACGCCGTGAGCCCCGCGCCCGGTCGCGCGGCCAGTTCCGTGAGCCCGTATTTCTGCGCAGCGGCGGCCAGATCGTCGCCGAGCGTGGTGCTTTCAGAGAGATTCACCGCGTAAAGGACGGGCTTCTGCGAGAGAAACATGAAGCCGCGGATGAGCTTCTTCTCCTCCCCCGACATCTCCATCTCTCGCAGCGGCGTCTCGGCTTCGAGTGCGGCCTTGCAGCGCAGAAGCAGTGCGTTTTCCTTCTCGAGCTCGGAAGTGCGCATTTTCTTCAGATCTTTTTCCAGCCGTTCCAGACGCTTTTCCACCTGGGTCAGGTCGGAAAGCATCAGGTCGAACTCAAGATTCTTCGCATCGCGCGCAGGGTCGATGGTGCCCACATGCGGCACCGCGTCATTTTCGAAGGCGCGCAGAACGTGGACCAGCGCGTCGTTATTGCGCAGCGAGGCAAGCAGCGCGCTTTCCTTCAAGGCTTCCTGGCTGATAGCGGCCACATCCGCGTACTCGACCGTGGCGTGAATGAGTTTCTTCGGGTTGAAGAGGGCAGCGAGACGATCAAGGCGATCGTCAGGAACCTTGGCGATGCCCAGGTGCGCTTCGCGCGAGTAGCCGCGCTCTTCGACGGCGACCTTGGTGAGGATTTTGAACAACGAGGTTTTGCCGACCTGGGGCAGTCCGATAATGCCGGTTTTCATGAACGAGTCCTGTGATGAAGGCTAATCTTCCATGATAACGGGAGCGGGCCCGCGGCAGACATGAGCCGCGGTCGGTTCGTGAGCCCGCCGTTGCAGTGACGTCGAATTTCGTCTGGCCTTCTGTGGGCTAAAGCGATACTCTCATCCCACAAAGTTCAGCCCCGCGCCGCTCTTCGCAGCCGTCTTTGCTCATTCCATGGAATTGCGGTCAGGCGCCGCGATTGCCAGCCCTGGAGGTCGATCATGAGCTACCTCGACGATTCTGTCGCGCAACTTCGGATCTTTGAAGGCGTCATTCCCTGGATGTATCTCGACACCCGTGGCCTTGTCACAGTGGGTGTCGGCCAGATGCTGGCGGCCGTGAGCGCCGCTCAGGCGCTCCCGTTTATCGACGCCAATGGGAACCCTGTCGCGTCCGACGTCATCCTCGCCGAGTACAACCGAGTCGCAGGGCTGCCGATGGGTCAGGCGCCTGGCACGTATCGGACAGACGCGTCTCCGACCCTGGCGGCTGCGTCGATCGACAGCCTGCTGATGGGAAGAGTGCAGGACTTTGACCAGCAGTTGAGCGCGAAGTTCGCGAATTATGCAGCCTTCCCCGACCCCGCCAAGCTGGGCCTGCTCGACATGATTTACAATCTCGGGCCGGCCAAACTGTTTGGCACCTATCCCAGCTTCATGGGCTGCGTAAACAACGACAATTGGACGGGCGCGGCAGGCCAGTGCAATCGCTTTGGGCCGAGCCAGGCTCGCAACGACTGGACGCGGCAACAATTTCTCGCAGCTGCAGCCGCGAATCCATAGAAAGGGAACTGTGCATGACGGCAAGCAGCGTAGTGCGAGTGCAGGGCCTGGCGCAGATCGCCCTCACGGTGACGGACCTTGACGCCGCCCGAGCTTTCTACCGCGATGCTCTCGGGCTGCAGCACCTGTTTGACGCCGGCACGATGGCGTTTTTCGACTGTGGCGGCGTTCGGTTGCTGGTCGGGACAGGCGAAGCAAATCCAGGCGGCGGAACGCTCGTGTATTTTCGCGTCGCCGATCTGGAAGGCGTCGTCTCGGCCCTGAGGCAGGGCAGGGCCGAGATCGTCCAGGAGGCGCACATCATTGCCCCGATGAAGGACTACGATCTTTGGCTCGCCTTCGTGAAAGATCCCGCGGGCAACCTCCTGGGCCTGATGGAAGAAAAACCACGCGCGGCGCCGAGCGTGTAGCGTTGGAGAAGAGCCGGCGAGGCAGCGGAGGGCTGATGGCAGAAGCGAAAAGCGGAATCGAGAGCATCCGCAGTGCGCACCGTGTGGACCAAACCGTGGAGCGGCTGAAGAATCTGCTGGCCGCTAAAAACATAACGCTCTTCGCGCTGATAGACCACAGCGGAGAAGCCGCCAAGGCCGGATTCGCTATGCCGCCGACCAAGCTGCTCATCTTCGGCAGTCCTGTGGCGGGCACACCTGTCATGCTGGCAGCGCCGTCGAGCGCGATGGATTTGCCTCTGAAGATCCTGGTGTGGGAAGACGCGCAGGGTGTCGCGTGGCTTTCCTGGAACTCTCCCGAGTATCTGAAGATGCGGCACGGGGTGCCTGAGAACCTCGTGAAAGTTCTTGCGGCCGCGGGAACCCTGGCGGAAGCCGCGGGAGCGGCTTAAAGAGGAGCATGGGTTCAACGCGCACGCGCGGCCCGGTCCTGCGCCTCCGCTTTTCCTGCGCCCGAGCTGTCTTTACAGCAGGCTGGCGATGAAGGGTGCCACGACTTTCACTCCCACGCCGATCATCCCTGCGATCTTCGATACCGTCTCCACGATGCCCGAGACGCTGCTGGCGGCGGCACCCACACCCTGAAGCTGGTCGTCGATGCGCTGCAAACCGTTCCTGAGGCCCGATTTCGGATCGGGCGCGGCAGCGGCCGCTTCCATTTCCGGAACGGCTTTGGTCAGAAGCACCGTTTTCGTGCCATCCGGCAGTGTGGAGTTCTGGACCTGCGCGCGCAAAGCGGCGATGAGGCTCAGCAACTCCTTTTGTGAGCCCGAGTCGACGGTGACTGTGGCCTGAGCTCCCGGGCCGACGGCAATGCCGGTGCCGGTGATGTTTCCCGTGGTAATGCTCGAATTCTGAGGATCCATAATTTCTCCCGGTTACGGAGCGGCAGTCGTCGCGTTGCTCGTCACCGCTGCGGTGCTGTGGGTGCCGACGGCAATGCCGGTCCCGTTGATGTTTCCGGTCTGGATCAGCGTGTCCACGTGGATGATGGTGGTGCCGCCATAGCTGGTGGGCAGCGCGGTAAGAGGAATGGGGGCCTGATCAGGGCTGATGAGCTGATATTCGATCTGGTCCTTCCGGTTTTGATCGACCACTGCGCGCAGTTCCGGTGCGGCCTGAGGAACTCCCCCAAGGTTGACGCGGGCCACGAAATCCAGGCACGGAGCAACGAATTCCATCCAGCGATACAGGCTCATCAGGACCAGGACTTCAACAGCGGACTGAGGGCCGGTCATCACGATTTCCATTACCCGCAGAGGAAGTTGCAGCAGGTTGAGCGCATTGAACTCGCGGATGTGGGTGAGCCCCTGCGGCATCTGCACCTGACGCACGGGAAGAACTCCCAGCACGCTCACCAGGCCGAGACTCGCTACCTGGGCCAACGCCATCTGGGGATTGTCCATGGAATAGACATTCTGCAATAGCAACGGCAGGTCCGCAGGTGAAACAGGGCGAATCTGAATCAGAGCGTCGATGCTGAGGGGCCCCGATCCCGGTGGGAGCAGTCGATAGATGCCATAGGCAGGCAAGCCATCGGCAATGACGAATCCCAGCGGCAGCGGGACGGAGAAGCCGGGCCCGGAGATCGTGTTGGGAGGAAACATCGATCGGCTCCGCGAGGTACAGGATCAGGGACTGGCCAGCATCAACTGTGGGGGAGAGTATAGCTCCGGGCATTGCGGGGCAACACAAGAATCTGCGGGACTCCTGGCCGGTTCCATGGGGCGCGCTGGCGAGTCGCGCACGTGCGTGAATCCTGCCAAAAAATTAAGCTCAGTCGCGCACGGCCCCTTCTTCGTGCGCCAGCAGAATGATGAGGATCACGCCGCCGAGCAGGACCGCCTCTTCCACGTGCGTGGAGATGTTATGGAGGCGATTGAAGTCGGCGTGATGTGCCTCGGTGTCGGGCACATTGTCGATGGCGCCGCCGACGGCGAGGCGATCCCGCTCCATGTGAGGCATGATCCAGTACTCGGAGAACGCAGTACACCCCATCATGATCACGGTGATGGCGAAGGCGGCTCTGGTGCGCCCGTACACTCCGCGGACGCGGCCGATCAGAAGAAACACAAGCACGATGCAGCCGGCAATAAGACCCTCGTGGTGCAGAAAGTGGAGACACTTGGAGACGATAGTGCCGGCCACATGCGTATCGGGCACGGTGGAGAACGAAGCCCACGCGACGACCGAGAAAAAGAAAAGGCCGCCGATCCAGATGACCAGCGGCAGCCAAACGACGGTGCGGATGAGGGTTTTCATCCCCAACAGCGTACAGCCATCTGCGCAGATCGTTCAGGAAAAAGCAAAGGCGCGGGGTTACGGCCCGCGCCCTTCGCGTTCGAAACAGATTACCGCTGGGGCGTGCCGTACACGCTGGAGCGGCCGATGAGGCGCTCGATGCGCTTAGCGATCGGCGGATGCGTGGAGAAGAGCCCGGCAAAATCCTGGCGGCTGAGCAGAGGCTGCACGATAAACAAATGCGCCGTCGTCGGCGATCCCGGCATGGGCAGGCGCTTCGAATACGTGTCGAGCTTCTCCAGAGCGCTGGCCAGGGCATAAGGATTGCCAGTGATGTGCGCGCCCGTGGCATCCGCTTCGTATTCGCGCGATCGCGACACCGCGAGCTGGATGAGCATGGCTGCAATGGGCGCGAGAATCAGCATGAACAGCGCGCCGATGCCGCCACCGCGGCGATCGCGCCCACCACCCCCAAATCCGCCGAAAAGTCCCGCCCACCACGTCATGCGCGCGATCAGCGTGATCGCGCCTGCCAGCGTGGCGGCGATGGAACTGGTGAGGATGTCGCGGTTCTTCACATGGCCGAGTTCATGCGCCAGCACCCCGGCGAGTTCCTCGTCGTTCAAAAGCTGCAGAATGCCGTGCGTGACGGCCACCGATGCGTGCTTCGGATTGCGACCGGTGGCGAAAGCATTGGGTGCGTCGGTGGGGATGACGTAGATCTTCGGCATGGGCAGGCCGAGGCGGCCGGTCATACGCTCGACGACTTCGTACGCACGCGGCAGTTGCTCGCGTGTGACGGGCTGGGCGCGGTACATCGCCAGCGCCAGCTTGTCGGAATAAAAGTAGCTGAAAAAGTTCATGCCGGCCGCAAGGACAAATGCCAGAATGGCCCCGCTCTCACCCCAGCGGCTGCCGATGAGGACCAGCAGGAGCGTAAGAGCAGTCAGAAGAAACGTAGTCTTGAGGGTGTTCATGATCGAGCCTCCTCACTGAGGCTTCGCCTTGTATTTTTTCACAAACGGAAACGGCCCATCGTCCGCGCGGAGCCAAGAGTCCAGGAAAGACGCCAACAACTTGAAAAGACTGAAGATTTCTGTGCAAAACGGAAATTATGATGACCTCTCAATATTAATTCTCATAGGAAGTTGCCATTCAGTCCGTTTTCTGAGGCCGTGAATCGGCTGTGGATAACCCCGCAAGCAGTTCGTGAATTCCGGACTTCAATCATTGATTAAGCCATTCTTATTCAACAATTTGCTGGACTCGTACACCCAAGAGCCAGGCTTTCATTCCACCCGACTGGAATCTTAACCCACTGAGTGGTCATTGAATTGCCAATCAGCAGCCAAACTTTTCACAAGTCTTCTCCGGCCATCCATGCACCGGCATTGCGCAGACCAGTGCAGAAGGCCACCCCACGGGAGAAACAGAATGAATGCTTCATGGTTGTCACCTTTCCGAGGATGGGTCGCCGTAGCCGTGGTGACTCTTGGGCTCATCGTGATCAGTACGACGTCACGAGGGCAGGGCATTACAACCGGCGGTATCTCGGGTTCCGTTATCGATCCTGCGGGGGCAGTGATTGCCAATGCGACCATCACCGCGACCAATCTGGAAACCAACATTCAGTCGACGCAGCACTCGCGTCCTGACGGATCGTTTACCCTGGTCAATTTGCCGCCGGGCGACTACTCGCTGAAGATCGAGGCGAGCGGCTTCGAAGTGCTCAGGATCGAGCGGGTAACGGTTGCGGTGGGCCAGTTGACCATCGGGCCGGAGTCCATGAAGATCGGCTCGAGCCAGGTCGTGGAGGTGCAGGGCGATGTGACGCCGCTGATCTCCACCACCGAATCCCAAGTTTCATCCACGATCGATTCCCAGCAGCTCACGACCCTGCCCTTCGGCGGTGGTTTCGATACCGCAGCGCTGCTGACGCCGGGCGTCGTGATCACCCACGGTGACAGCTTCAGCAACAACAATGGTGCGTACGGCGGATTTTCCTCGCAGGGAGAGCGCGGCCGCTCAAACAACTTTGAGATCGACGGTCAGTCAAACAACGACAACTCCGTCGCCGGTCCGCAGGTGTTCTTTTCCAATCCGGACGCCATCAACAATATCGAAGTCATCACCAACAACTTCTCCGCGCAGTACGGGCGCAACGCTGGTTCAGTCGTTAACTACGTCACCAGAGCCGGCAGCAACAGCTTCCACGGATCGGCATTCGAGTGGTACGAGGGCAACTGGGGCGAGTCGTATGCGCAGGGGCAGAAGAGCGCCTATCAGGGCTATTGCCCTGGCGAGAAGGGGCAGTCCTGCTCTCCGACGCTTCCGCGTTATGTCGACAACTGGTTTGGCGGCAGTTTTGGCGGCCCGATCCTGAAGGACAGACTTTTCTTTTTCAGCAGCTGGAATTTCAACCGCTACCGGAATGGCGGTGGGATCAGCAACAGCGGCGACAAACTAACGCCCACTCCGGAAGGCATCCAGGACCTGCAGGCGGATTTCCCGGATGAACCCGGCGTCGCAGCCCTGGCCAACAACGGACCCTATTCGGTGAAAACCGGCAGTCCCCGCGTGTGGGGCACTCCGGTGAACGAAACGGTGACCGTCGGCACAAAATCCGCTTCGATCCCGTTCGCGGCTATTGCCCGGAGCGTGCCTTCCCTCTCGAACGACGAGGAACTCCTCGGCCGTCTCGATTGGCAGGCCTCCACAAGGGATCACGTCTTCCTTCGCTACTTCTATCAGGACGATCCCTACTTCAACGCGGGCGGCAGCGTTCCTGAAGGCGCGTGGTACAACGTGCCCGATACGGCACACTCGATTGGCGCAGATGTTGAGCACACCTTCTCGCCCAACTGGGTCGACCAGCTGCGCTACTCGTTTCAGCAGACGTCAATTCTCTTCCAGGGCGGCGGCCAGAATGCCTGCGCTACCACCACCCCGGATCAGTGCACGACGTCGATCGGAATTGGCGGCAACAACCTCGGATTCGGCTACCCTGACAACATCCCGCAGGGCCGCGTCGTGAAGGTCACGCAGGTGCAGGACAACGCCACCTGGACCGTGAAAAACCAGACCGTGCTGTTCGGCGGCGAATACGACTACCAGAACTCGCCCAATCCGTTCCTGCCTGCCTTCAGCGGCGCGTTCAGCTTTAACACCTTCGACGACTTCATCACCGGCGGCGATGCAGGCTGCTCCGACTGCGCTCCCGGTTCGCTCACCCTGGCCAATGGACCGTTCACCAGCAAGTTCAAGGAGAACGACTTCGCCTTCTACTTCCAGGATGACTGGAAGGTGACCCCGAAGTTAACCCTGAATCTCGGTATGCGCTACGAGTTCTTCGGTCAGGCGGTCAACCTGCTTCACGATGAAACCGTCAGCCGCGAAACCAATTCTCAAACCGCGTTCTGGGACACAACCCTTCCGCTCTCGGTGCGGACTTTCCCATACACGAACCCGGACTACCACAACCTTCAGCCCCGTGTCGGCTTTGCCTATAACCCCGACTTCGGCCATCACAAGCTGGTCGTTCGTGGTGGCTTTGCCATCAACTTTGATCCCGCGTTCTACAACATCTTTCTGAACTCGGCGACCGCTGCGCCGGTTGTGAACAACGGCTCGATCGGAAACTGCGGTGTCCAGACCGGCGATGTCACATGCCTGCCCTCCGGCGGCGCTCTTGGGGCGCAGGTGCGCGCTCAGGATCTGTCGCTCATCCCCGTCGGCACGGGCATCAACCCCGGATTCCGCAACACCACCTACAACTCTCCCAGCTTCCATAACCCCTATACCGAGTCCTATCTGTTCGGCTTCGAGTATGCGCTGGGCAGTCACGCTGCAATCGACGTGAAATACGTCGGCAACCATCAGGTGGGGAACTTCCAGAGCACGGATGGCAATCCCTATCTGCTCACGCTGCAGCAGGCCTACCCCAGCGCGGCTGCGATCAGCCTGTGCGCGGATACCACCGCTCCGGGCTACGGCCGGCCGGATTGCACGCATGCCAACGTTCGCACCCGCACCAACGGCGCGTGGGCCGAGTACAACGCTCTGGAAACCCGGCTCACCACCCGCAACTGGCGCGGCCTCACGACCGAGCTGAACTGGACCTACAGTAAAACGATGGACAATGCCTCGGAGATCTATTCCACGTTCGCCGGCGGCAACTCCATCGCTTTCGCGCAGAATCCGCTCAACACCGATGCAGCGGAGAGAGCTGTCAGCGGTATCTCGATGACCCACGTGATCTCGTCCGGCTTTACGTATGCTCTGCCCATCTTCCCGCACGGAGGGAACTGGCTTGAGAAGGCACTGGGCGACTGGAGGCTGAACGGCATTTACACGTTCAACACCGGCCAGCCCGGAAATCCGATTCAGTACGGATTCTTCGGCGACGGTCCGCAGTTCCAGAGCTACACCTCCGACATCCCGTTCATGAACTGGCAGCTCGGCGGCTACGACGTGGCTCGCGCTTACGTCTCCAACTCCAAAGCCGCGTTCAGTTCGCCGGTCGCCTTCTACGACGACGGTTCGGTGTGCGGTGGCTCGCCGGGCTACTACAACTGGGCTGATGTGCTCTACGGGCTGCCCTGCGATTCGGTCGACCCGTCCTCCGCGCACTTCATCCGTAACACTCAGTTGCTGGCATCCCATCTCGGCTCTTCGACGCCGTATATCGGCTCCGGCCGTAACATCGTCAAGAGCCAGACCTGGAACAATATGGACGCCAGCCTCTACAAGTCGTTCCCGGTGAGCGAGCGCGTCACGGCACAGCTCCAGTTGATCGCCTACAACGTCTTCAATCGCCAGTACCTCGGCATGCCGGATCTCGGTCTGGATGACGTGGGCCCGACTCAACAGAGCACAACCTTCATGAACCGCAACTGGAGTTACGGCAGCAACCGCAACACCCAGCTCGGAATCAAGTTCATCTTCTAAACAGATCCCCGGGGGGGACAAAAGGGGTGCCGTCAGGCACCCCTCTTTCTTTGCTTTCGCTGTGTCGCGTCGGCACAACGTGTCGTCGCACCGCGGCGGCGAATTCCGGCCAATTTTGAGACACCATTGCGCCATAAAAAGTAATGTGCCGCTCTGGGATTACATACATTTGCGCATACATCGTATGAAAATTTGGAGGCTCTCTTGCGCCCAAGCACTCAAATGTAAAACATCGCCCGATCAAAAGTTAACTGTTTAGATCATTCATCGACGGGTGGGCAGGTCACTTTTTTCAGGCACATAGACCTTGGACCGCCCTTTATTTCCAGTGCGTTGAATCTCCCATGATCCATTGAACTGGAATGGCCAGTGAATTGCGATGAGGTCAACATCCACTCGCATTCCGCCCATCCTCCACAGGCTGGGCCGGCTGTCAGGAAAACGGCAATTCAAAACAGCCCGAAAGGGCAATGTTCAGCCCGAGGCAGAGGCGCATTACCAGCCCTGACAGCGAGGCTGGTTTCGTTGTACGACATCGTTCGGAGGATTTATGAGATTCGGCCGTAGTTTTGGACTCGTCGCACTGGTTCTGGCCTTCCTGCTGGCCTGGACCATGCCCGCAGCGCAAGCGCAAACCGCTATCGCGAGCATTCACGGGACCGTGACCGACACATCCGGAGCGGTTGTTCCGGGAGCGACGGTTGTCGCCACGAACGTTGGCACCAACGCCAAATTCACTGCGACGACAGACAGCAAGGGCTACTTCATTCTTCCCGAGATGCCCATCGGGGGCCCTTACACGATCGTGATCGACAAAGCGGGATTTGAAAAATTCCGCGCTGTGGGCCTCACCCTTACGAACAACGAAGCTTTTGACCAGGACGCGCAATTGAAGACCGGCGCCGTTTCTGAAACGGTCGAAGTGAACGCAAACGCAGTTCAGGTCGATACATCGGACACGCAGCTGAAGGAAACCTTCGGCGCGAGCCAGATTGAAGACATGCCGCTGCTCGGGCGCGACGCCACGATTCTGCAGAAGCTGACGCCAGGCACGGTGGAATCGTCTGACCGGTTCGGTAACTACTCGGCGAACGGATCGCAGACGCAGGACAACAGCTATCTGGTCGACGGCGCTGACATCAACGACGCGCCGCTGCAGACGCAGGGCTTCCTGCTGAATCCGGATGCGCTTGGCGAAGTGACGCTGCTCACCAGCACCCAGAACCCCCAGTACAGCCGCAACTCCGGCGCCATTATCAACGAGTCGATCAAGAGCGGAACCAACAGCTTCCACGGAGACGGCTTCGAGTTTTACCGTGACACGTTCCTCAACAACGGGAACTATTTCTCGCCGGCTGGCTCACGGCCCGTTTTTCATCAGAATCTCTACGGCGGCACGCTGGGCGGTCCGGTGCTGAAGAACCGACTCTTCTTCTTCCTCGGCTATCAGGGCTTCCATAACGCAAACGGCAGCAGCGAGCTCACCAGCGTACCGACCGATACGCAGTTGGGTCGCGGCGGCGCCAGCTATGGCGATCTTACGAACGACAGCAATAACGCAACGGGTGGGCTGAACTCAGCCGGCCTGAGCACGAACCCGATTCCCTTCGCGCTTGTGGGTCCCAACGGAAATTGCGGCCCCGGCACAGCCGCCAAGACGTGGAATAGCTGCTTTACTGGCGGGACGGTCCACCTCCCCACCTCCGAATTCAATTCGATCGCAGCAAAACTGCTGTCGACCTATGTGCCCTCGCCCAATGACTCAACGGGCACCCGGTACAACTTCAACTCTCCCAACACCGAAAAAGAAGATCAGGGCGTGATCCGTGCCGACGTCCATGCCACCAGCAAGGATCTGCTCTGGGGTGAAAGCATCTTCCAGTCGGAGCCGAGCTTCAATGGGCTGCCCTTTACCGGTTCGAATTTGCCCGGGTTTGGTGAGAACTCGGCGCGGCATATCAAGATTTTCGATACGGAATGGACCCACACCTTCAATCCCACCACGCTGAATACCCTGCGAGCAGGCTACTTCCGCTTCAATTTTGCTGCAGTTGAACCCGCCCAGGTTATTAATCCCGCTTCGTTCGGTTTCGATATCGTTCCGCAGAACCCCGATGCCGCTTCGTTGCCGAAGATTGGCCTCTCCGGATACTTCACGCTCGGGTTCAGCAACAACGGTCCGCAACCCCGCACCGACAGCAACGAGGATTATGCCGACAACTTCACCAAGATCCTCGGCAGCCACAATCTGAGCTTCGGCGTGCATACGGAGCGCTTCGCCGTGCACAATCCCTTCTTCAACAACCTGAACGGCAATTACTCGTATTCAGGCGGTGGAGAATACAGCTCTGGCGATCCTCTGATGGACTTCCTCCTCGGGGTTCCGGATTCGTATGCGCAGGGTTCGGGGGCCATCATTCTGGCTCACGCCTGGGAAGACTACGCATACGCGCAGGACAACTGGAAGGTTTCTTCTTCGCTGACCCTCAACTACGGAATTGGTTACGACATTCAGACGCCCTTCGCCAACAGCCAGTACGGAGGAGAGGGGATCATCTGCTGGGTTCCCGGCGCGCAATCCAAGGTATATACCCTGGCGCCGGAGGGTCTGCTGTGGCCGGGAGATTCAGGTTGCAACCGCAGCGGTGGCCCTACGGCCAAGTACGATCACTTCGCGCCGCGCGTCGGCTTTGACTGGTCGCCGGAAAGCGGTTTGGGCTGGCTGACCGGCGGTGAAGGCCGGCATCTCTTCGCCGTCCGCGGCGGCTTCGGGCTCTACTATAACCGCGATTCGGAAGAGCAACAGCTCCAGAACCTCGAGGATCCGCCATACGGGCTCAACTCCAACGGGGCTGGCACTCTCGGAGGAAGCCCGGGATTTGCGAATCCATTCGCGGATGTCTCCGGGAATTCGAGTCTTTCCTATTCGTCGAATCCGTTCCCGTACAGCTTCCCGACGCCCAGCGCGACGGTTCCTGTGGTTGGGCCGTGGATTCTGAGTACCATCGCACCGAACTATGACGTTCCCTACGCGTACAACTTCAATCTGAACATCCAGCGTCAGCTACGCGGCAACCAGGTTTTGCAGGTCGCCTATGTGGGATCGCTGGGCCGCAAGCTGAATCGCGCGTATGAAGCCAACCAGATCACACCAGCCGGCCATGCCAATGCGGTAGCCGAGTGCGCGGCGGAGGGCGGCACCTGCCCGACGGCCCGGACCTACCTCGGGTTCATTCAGCCGCAGGACTATACCGACCAGAGCGGCAACTACCTGTCCGTCGGCCGGGTGTATACCGATGGCGCATCGAACTACAACTCGCTGCAGGTGAGCCTGCAAAATCAGATGACCCACGGGCTGTACTACAACATCGGCTACACGTGGAGCCACTCGCTTGACGACGGCTCGGGCTTCGAGAGCTCGGGCTTCGGCAACGGCTATGATCTGACGGGCACCAACTGGGTCCCCGGGTTCCAGCACCTGAGCTACGGCGGTTCGGAGTTTGACGCGCGTCAGAGGTTCTTCGCAGCCTATGAGTACATCGTGCCTCTCACGGCCGGTATGCGTTCAAACTATATTGTCAACGAGGCACTGGGCGGCTGGCACCTGGGCGGCTATACCGTCCTGCAGTCCGGCAACCCGGTCTCGGTGGGCGAGCCCGACGACAACCGCTCTCTGTACTGCAATTCCAACGCGTTCTTCTTCTACGAGTGTCCGGATACCCCGCAGACTTCGAGTTTCCACATCGCGCTCAAGAATCCGCGGGCACCGGGGAATGTCTGGTTCGATACCACGCCGTTTTCCCTCGAGCCGCTCGGTACGTTCGGCAACGTGGGGCGCGGTTTGTTCCACGGTCCGGGCTTCAACTACACCGACTTCGATCTGTTCAAGAACTTCCCGATTGGACACGCGGACACCCCGCGCATTATCGAAGTCCGCATGGAGGCCTTCAACCTCTTCAATCATGCCAATTTCGCCGCGCCGGATGGCAGTATCCTGGATGGCGGCGCATTCGGAGAGATTTTCGGAGTGGTCTCACCCACCGCGGATGGCGGTAACGGCGATCCGCAGGGTGGCCGTGCTGTGCAGCTGGCGGGGAAAATCTACTTCTAGACCTCACTCCCCCCACTTTGGAAAAAAAAGGGGCGTCTTCGGACGCCCCTTTTGCTTTGCTCGTATGGAGTGTGCGCAATTCTGGAGGAATCTCAAAAGCGGAATTGTGTCGGCGGATCCCTATGGTTTTCTGGATATTGCCGTTCCCGCTCAGCATTGAGTCGATGCAAGTGCCTCGGATTGAGTTGCTTACATGTCCCAATCCTGGCAGTCCGATTGCTACAATGAGAGTACAGTTATCCCCTGATTTCCGTCTTGCTCGGTTTTAGACAAATTAGTTGAACGGTTTTGGAGGTTGTCCATGTGTAAGTTGTCCCAACAGTGGGGCCGGTGGCTGTGTACCATGCTGCTGCTCCTCGGAGTTCCTTTCGTCCTGACCAGTCCCTATTCCGCAGCGGCTCAGTCGCTGATCTCGGGCGATATCGCGGGAACCGTGACGGATCCCAGCGGCGCTGCCATCCAGGGCGCGACCATTACCGCGACGAACACCGGCACCGGCCTTGTGAAAACCGTGCAATCGGGCGGAGCGGGTGAATACAAGATCGGCCTGCTACCGGTCGGAACCTATACGGTTGAGATTGCGGCCCCGAACTTCCAGTCGGTGCAGCAAACGGTCGGCGTATCGATCGGACAGACGGCAACCGTGACGGTTGCCCTTCAGGTGGCCAAAGGCGCCACCACAGTTGAAGTACTCGGCCAGACCGTTCCCCTGCTGCAGCCGGAAAACTCTGACATTTCGACCACTCTGACCGAGGAGCAGGTGCAGAACCTGCCCAACCCCGGTGGCGACATCACCTATTACATCCAGCTGACGCAGGGTGTGGTGATGAACACGCAGATGCACTACGGCAACTCGTCCGCGTTCGGACTGCCGGCGACTTCGAACAACTTCACGGTGAACGGGGCTGAAGATAACGACCCGTTCCTCAACCTGAACAACTCCGGCCCCAGCAACCTGCTCCTTGGCTCGAACGATGTAGGCGAAGTGAACATCGTCGCCAATGCGTACAGCTCGCAGTATGGCGCGCTCGGCGGGGTGCAGGAAAACATCACTACCCGCTCCGGCACCAACTCCTTCCACGGCGACGCGCAGTACTACTGGGCGAACAGCGACATGGAAGCGAACGACTGGTTCAACGACAACACCGGCGCTCCCAAGCCCTTCGCGAATGCGAACCAGTGGGGCGTGGGTGTTGGCGGACCGATCAAGAAGGACAAGACTTTCTTCTTCATCAACTACGAGGGTCTGCGGTTCGTGACTTCCCCCGTCGACGCAACCTTCCTGCCCACGGCCGCTTACGAGTCGAATGCGGGAGGAACCTACGGGTCTCAGACGGTTGCGGGCAATGCAGCCTACGTTGTCACCAATCCCAGCGTGCTCGGCAACGACAACAACTGCGACAACAACTCCAGCTTCCTTTACTTCAACGGAAATGGCTCGGAGTGCAACTTCTATAAGAAGGCGTTTGCACTCTACGCTGGAGCGCCTCGCGCTTCCTCGGCTGCGCCCTTCGGTATGACTGGCGCCGGCCCCTGCGTTGCCACGGGCACGATCGATACTACCAAGCCGAACAACGGACTCCCCGCTGGTTGCACGGATCTGAATCCCGGCACGGCGGCGGGTGACAACACTTACTTTACGTCGTTCCCGGTCGCCACCGCTTATTCCAGCTATCTGCAGGAAGGCCCCAAGAACCACCTGGCGGAAGTGACCACGACCGCGCGTCTCGATCAGAAATTCGGACCCAACGACGGCGCGTTCATCCACTTCAAATACGACCATGGTGTACAGCCCACCTATGTCGATCCCATCGACTCGGTCTTCAACGCGCAGAGCGATCAGCCTGACTACGAAGGCCAGCTGGAAGAGACGCACACCTTCACGCCGAACCTGGTGAACCAGTTCATCCTGTCGGGCACGTGGTACAGCGCGTACTTCCTCAGCGACAACACAGCCAATGCTCTCGCAGCGTTCCCGTACGATCTGGACATCGTCGACGGTTCGTTCAGCAACCTCGGCAACTCTGAAGATGCCTGGCCTGAAGGCCGCGACGTGACCCAGTACCAGGTCAACGACGACGTGAGCTGGACCCACGGCAAGCACACGGTCGCTGTCGGCATGCTCTTCAAGCGTGACGACGTGACCGACGCCGATCTGGGCGTTCTGACGAACTTCCCCCTGGGTGCGGAAATTGGCCCTGCGGAAGGCGCCTTCAGCGGCGGTGACCTCTTTAGCGCCGGCCTGATGCTGGAGGGCGTGGAGAACTTCCCGCTGCATCTGCGGGTGCCCATCCGCACGTACAACCTGGGCTTCTACGGCCAGGATCAGTGGAAGCTTGCGCCCAACTTGCAGGTGACTGCTGGCGTTCGCGTAGAGCATAACTCGAACCCCGTGTGCGTCATCAACTGCTTCGCGTACATGAACGGCTCCTACAACAGCCAGGCCGATACGCTCGACACGGCCTACAACTCGATTCTGATCGACGGCAAGCGGGATGCGTTTACAAGTCTGCAGAAGATCACGATCGATCCGCGCATCGGTTTCACCTTCTCTCCGACCGGCCACGATCACACTGTGATCCGTGGTGGGTTCGGCTTGTTCACCGACGTCTTCCCGGCCACGGTCGCGGATTCTCTGCTGAACAATGCCCCGCTGAATCCGGAGTTCGTGAATCTGTATTCGCTCGACGATCCTTCGCAGAGCGGCAACTTCCTGCAGGCGCTGTCGGCAACCAACCAGGCTTTCGTCAGCGGCTTTGCATCGGGTGGCAGCGCGAACTCCATCGCCGCTTCCAACTCCAGCTTCACCGTGCCGAACCTGACCAACCCTGACGCGAACATCCACTACCCGACGTATGAAGAGTGGAGTCTGCAGTGGGAGCAGCAGGTCGGCAACCACACCAGCTTTACCATCGGCTATGTCGGCAATCACGGCTACCACGAGCCCGTGGAAGACAACGGCGTCAACATGTACGGCATTTCTGGCGCGCCGTCGGCTCCCACTCTTCCGGAATTCGCGGAAGTGACGGAAGTGGAAAGTGTAGCCGGCTCGAACTACCACGGCCTGCTCACCGGCGTGAAACACGAGTCGAAGTACCTCACCGCGGCGATCAACTACTCGTGGAGCCATGCGCTGGATGAGATTTCGAACGGCGGTATTCTGCCCTTCGGATTCAACGCCATCAACCCGGTCAACCCCTTCAACATCGCGCAGTACAACTACGGCAACGCGGACTACGACATCCGCCAGAACATGAACGGCAACTACATCCTGAAGATTCCCTACTGGGGCGGTCCTAAGCTGCTGACGGATAACTGGCAGCTGGGCGGGACGATCTTCTGGCATTCAGGTTTCCCGTTCAGTGTGACGGATGATTCCGAAGCGAGCTCGCTGAATGGCGTGAACGACTTCGGCCCGGTCTACGCAGACATTACCGGCAGCACTACGAAACACTGCGGGAAGTCGGCGACGACCACGCCTTGCCTCAACAGCGCGAGCTTTTCGCCCATCACCGGATTCGGCGATCCTGGCTATCAGCGCCGCAACCAGTTCACGGGACCGCATTATTTCAACACCGACTTCAGTGTGTTGAAGGGCTTCAAAATCCCGGGAACGGAAGCGGGTCTGATCCAGTTTGGTGCACAGGCCTACAACGTGCTGAACCACACTAACTTCGCGCAGCCGGTGTTCGATTCCAGCAACCCGGCATTCGGCCTCATCCAGGGCGACGTGAGCACGCCGACCAGCGTGTTCGGAGCCTTCCTGGGCGCTGACGCCGATCCGCGCATCATCCAGCTGAAGGGGAAGATCATCTTCTGATCCTCCAGCTCAACCAGCCATCGGCGGCGGAGGCTTCGGCCTCCGCCGCCGTGGTTTTGGCCCCGGCAGGTAACGCTGGACAGGTTCTCAAAAAGGCTCGACCAATGACTCCTCCGTGGGATTTGCCTTTCCGGCCGCAAGCAGGTAAAACGTTGACTGCTGGGTTTTCAGGGATGTCACTGGCATGAGCGTGGCTGATAGAGCCGGGGTCCTCCAGCGCAGGTTCAAGACCCCTTCGGGGCAACCTTTCGAGACGCCGAGGAATCACCCATTTCGATGATCAGTCAAATTCTGCTGGTGGACGACAACGCCATCCAGGCGGCCACCCGTAAGGCCATTTTGTCTCGTCTGGGGCGCGGTGTCATCGTCGCTTCCGACGGAGCGCAGGCGCTGGGGCAGTTGCAGGCCGCAGACGCCGCTCACCCGATCGGCCTGGTCATCACCGACCATTTCATGCCTGGCATGAACGGCCCTGAATTCGTTGGCGAGCTGAGAAAACATTATCCCCAGCTCCCGGTTCTGGTCCTCAGCGGCCTGGAAGAAGCGGTGGACGCTTATGTAGACTTCGAAGTGGTTTTCCGGATGAAGCCGTTGCCTCCGGACGAACTCCTCCACCTGGTCCGCACCCTGCTGAGCGAAGCCATCGGCAAAACAGCGTAAGCCCCTCTTTCAAAGACAATCGGCTGCAGGCGGAAACTCGTGCGGCGCTGCCCCGGTCTGTTGCCGCGCGCCCGCTTCCCGACCGCTGCCAGGAAGTCGCCGCTCAGCACTGCTGCGTGAGACGATGCAAGCCCTCCCCGTACGGACGAGGCATTGACCACCACGTCACGACTCAAAGAAAAACATTGTCAGCTCCGCATCGTTTGTGTCGATATTGGAGTCTAAGGGGACAGCAAGTGATTGCTTTGTCCCACTTTGTGAGGCCTGGCCATGGAGACGCACGGACCGAACCCTCAGCGTTCGACCTGCCGGCAGGAATATGCATACCGGATCGCCGCAGTCGCCGCGGCGCTGCTGCTTTTGCTGACCTGGTTCAGCGCGTAACGCTCAGCGCTCACGGTTCAACACCGAAGCGTGGCGCCTTCTTCACCGAGTCGTCACCGACTCACGGGTAAGGGCGCGGCGCAGAACCGTCTCGAATGCCGCCTTCAGATCAGCGTACTCGGTCTCAGTCAGCTTTCCTTCCACGCGATCGGTCTCCAGCGAGAACATCTCTTCCTTGAGCGCCGTGAGTAACGCTCCGCGCTGTCCTGCGCCGTTCGCAACAGCCGCCGGCCGCGTGGCGTGCCCGGCAGATGCCACCGAGGGCGGATGAACCGCCGGCGCGGCGGGATTGACCGGGTGAGCGGGTGTTGTGCCTGCGGCCGCAGGCTGGGAACCCCTGGAGCGCAGCATGAATGCGGCTGCCACGACCAGCGCGAGCCCCAGGCCGCTCAGAATCCAGCCCTTGTATTTATCCAGAGGATCGGGTGTGCCATTCGGATTACCGAGCCCTCCGCCCGGCCTTGCTGTCTGATCGGCAGCTTGTCCCCCACCGCCCGTTTGGTCTGCCGGCGCTCCCATGCCTGGGCCACCCTGGGCACTGTCCGGCTGGCCCTGCTGTTCCCGTGGCATGGAACCCGTCCCGGAAACGCTATAGTCGACCGGCCTGGAAGGCGTCACATTTGAAGCGAGCCATGTATTGATGCCGGGCTCGTTGGCATCGGCGGGGAGCGGCTGAAATCCTGTGCCGCTGACCGTCATGCTCTTCGGCACCATGACCGCGAAATTGTCCGTTGGCAGCGCGACGTGCGTTTGCAGCTTGATGCTGCCGCTGTAAGGAATGTGGAAGCCGATCTGGAATCGCGTTTCGCCTGGCCGAACGGGAAAGAGGAACGCGAAGTGTCCTTTGTCTCCCAGCGGCGCTGGCGAGGCCGAAACCGCCATGCCCCCAGGACCGGTTGCCGTAGCGCCTTCGAGCACGGCGCCGTCCGGCAGATAGAACTCAAAGGCCTTCGGCCCGAACTGCGTGCGTGGCGGCTTCGACTCGTTGCGGATGAACCAGCTCTCTGTCACCGACAGTCCCTGCTGATTGGTCTCCACGCGCGAAACATCGGCGTACACGTGGACCCCCTCCACCTGAGGCGCCACATCGAAGACATCGATGTTGACCGTAGTCGTGTTCGGCGGGACCGAGCCGTAGTACGAAGCCTTCTCATGTTCCACCTGGACCAGGTGCATGCCCGTCGTATCCGGCACCGTGAACGAGTAGTGACCGGCCTTGTCGATGGTGGTTCGCGCTGACTCCTGCATACCCTGGTTCAGGTCGAGCAGGATGGCGGTGTCGCCCGCCGCGGGTTTTCCGGTCGTGCGATCGGTGACGGTTCCGGAAATGGTGGCAGCGGAAAGCGAAAGCGGAAGAGCGAGCGCGGCGGCAAAGGCCAGGGTTGAGTAGGGCTTCATGGAGGGTCCTGTCATTCAGTGCGATGGAATCTGTGCAGCGGCATACGTCTGCGTTTCGAGCAGATCGATCTCGGCTACGATCTCGGCAGTCTCGTTCTCGAGAGCCGCGCGCTGGGCAGCGTAATCGTCTTCGGGATACTTACCGGCGCGGTACTCGAAATTGAGATCGCGGAGGTTGTCGTAGAGCACCTCGCGACGCTCGCGCAGGTACTCCAGCCGCGTCTTGTTGCGCTGGCCCTGGACGTTGTTGTCCGGCCAGAAGACATAGAGAAAGACGCCGACGAGAAGAAAGGCGGAGGCAATGGTGCTCATAGTTCAGTTTCCCTTCGGATCCGATCGCGGATCTCCTGCGACTGCGTGTCGGCCGGAATGTCGGGCATGGCGACGGTCCGCAGCTTCCATTTGCGGACAAGGACGAACGTTCCGCCCAGTCCGAGAAGAAGCAGCGCCGGAGGGACAATCCAGGCGACGATATTGAACTTCGTCAGCCACGGTGCGGCCAGAACCGTCGGCCCGTATTCTGCCTGAAAAGCTTCGAGGATCGCCGTTTCGCCATCTCCGCGGGCAATGGCGGCCTTTAGTTCCGCCGTCTCCTGCTGCAGGTTCGGGCAGCCGATGTGGTCGCACTCCAGCAGCACCTGATTGCAACCGCAGGCGCACATCAGCTTGTGGCCGACATGATCGAAGCGCGCATCCGTATCGGCCGAGCCGAGGGTCCCGAAGCCGAGGCCAACCAGCAGCGGAAGAATCGCGAAGCGCACAATGCGTCGATTCACCATCCGCATCAGTCACCTGCCTTTCCGGCTGCAACCACATCCTGCGGAATCGCGGCCGTCACGCGGCTGCGCTGGGCAGCCAGCGCAGCGCTCATATTCGGAACAAGCGCCAGCGCAGTGCCGAATATCGTCACCAGCAGCCCGATCCAGATCCACGCAACCAGCGGGTTCAGAAACGCCTTGATCACCGGCTGGCCGGTCGTTCCGTCCTTACCGGCGTAAATCACATACAGGTCCCACGCCAGAGTCGAGTGATTCGCCACCATCGTCTGCGGCTGTTGTGTCGCCGTATAGAAGCGGATCTCCGGCGCCAGCTGCATGATCTTGTGATCGCCGCGGTAAACATCCAGCAGCGCGAACTCGGTGTCATAGTTCGGGTTCGAGTCCTGCGAGAAGTCCTCGCATTCGAGCCGGTACGGACCGATGAACATGCTCTGCTTAAAACTCATCGTCATCTCTTTGCTCTGGTTAAACGCCTGGCCGGCGATCCCGATGAAGATGAGCACCACCCCGAAGTGGACGAGATAGCCGCCGTAGCGGCGTGTGTTGCGGCGCGTAAGCTGAACGACTGACAGGAACAGATTCTGCCCCGTGTGGCTCTGGATGACGCGAGCCCCGCGGAAGAACTCAGCAAAGATAGCCGTGATCACAAAAGCGGCCAGCGTGAAGGTGATCCATGCGTAGAAATTGCCCTGCTCGCCGGATGTGAAGATCGTCCAGGGATGCACGCCCAGCGGAATGACCCCGATGGCGACCACCAACGACGCAATCGACGGAATGATGAAGTTGCGCCGGATGCTGCGCAGCGACGTTGAGCGCCAAGCCAGCAGCGGCCCGATACCTGTCAAAAACAGCAGGAAGACGCCGATCGGAACCGCAATCACGTTGTAGTACGCACCGACCAGCGTAGCCTTCTGTCCCTGCACGAACTCCGACAGCACCGGATAGAACGTGCCCCACAGAATCGTCAGGCAAGCCACGAGCAGCACGAGGTTGTTGAACAGGAAGCTCGATTCGCGCGAAACCAGCGACTCAAGATGGTGCTCCGTCTTCAGATGTTCGCGGTGCAGGATATAGGTGAACGTGCAGACGGCGAGCACCAGCACAAAGAAAACCCAGAACCAGTTGCCGATCGGCGACTGAGCAAACGCGTGAACCGAGCTGATGAGCCCTGAGCGAGTGAGCAGCGTACCGAGAATCGCGAGCTCGAACGTGGCGAAGATGAGCCAGACATTCCACGACTTCATCATCCCGCGCTTCTCCTGCATCATGACCGAGTGAAGGAACGCGGTGCCGGTTAGCCAGGGCATCAGCGAGGCATTCTCAACCGGATCCCATCCCCAGTAGCCGCCCCATCCCAGCACGTTATAGGCCCAGTGCATGCCCAGGAAAATGCCGACCGTCAGGAAGAGCCAGGTAACCATCGTCCAGCGGCGCGTGATGTGAATCCACTTTTCGCCGGGGTACCGCATCATCAGCGCGCCCAGGGCGAACGCGAAAGGAATCGTGAATCCCACATAGCCGAGGTAGAGCGTCGGCGGATGGATCACCATTTCCGGATACTGCAGCAGCGGGTTCAGGCCGTTGCCGTCCGCAGGAACCGCGCCGCGAACCAAAGAGAAGGGCGTCGCCGGGAAATTGACGAGAAGGAGGAAGAATACCTGCACGCCAGCGAGAATCGTCGAGGCGTAAGCCGTCAGCGTGACGTCGACTTTGTGGCGCAGCCGCAGCACGAACCCATAACCGGTGAGCAGCCAGGCCCAAAGCAACAGAGAGCCTTCCTGCCCCGACCACAGGGCGGCAAACTTATAGGCAGCGGGCAGGGCGCGATTCGAGTGCTGGAGGATGTACTGCACCGAAAAATCGTTGGTGAACGCCGCCCAGATCAGGGCGAACGCCGCGCACGATGTGGCCACAAAGCTGGCGATCCCGGCGCGGCGGGCTGTTTCCGCGAGCCGTTCCGGCGAAACCGAGTAGCGGCGGCCCGTGGCGAGCATGCGCAGCGCGACGGCTCCGGCGAGCAAATTGTAAGCGCTCAGAACCAGCGCCACGAGGAGCGAAAAACTGCCAAATGCAGGCATAGAAGAATTCCCCTCTGATTGTCGCACTTTTAAGACCGGGGACGACCGTGCGCCAACGGAGACAGGATGATCTTCAGGGCAGGAGGCAGACCCGGGCTGTGACGTATCTCACAGCGACTGAAGACCGCAGAGAACTGTCAAGGAAAGACGTTTGGCGACAATCTGTTAAGAAGAGAAAGTGAGCCGGGTTACCGCGCCAGCCGTTCCTTCGCAAGCTGGGCGTAGAGAGCATTGCCCGTAGCTTCGGCCTGGCGGAGCGCCTCCGTCAGCAGGTTGCGAGCGTGCCCGGCGTCGCCATGGTTGCCCCGCGCCAGCAGCATATCTGCGTACCAAACCCGGCCGATGATGCGGCTGGAAACGGATTCGCCAAAGTCCGCCCGCACCACGGCCGCGCGATGGTGCTCTTCCGAGCGGGCCCAGTCGCAGTCTCCCGCGGCCGCGATACCTGCGGCCGTGCGCGCCGGGAAGCCGACCGCATTCGAGGTCCACTCGGTGGCGATTTTTTCTGCGAAAGGCAGCAGATATGCCGCCTCTGCGCTGTTCCCGGCGATCGCCCACGCCTCTGCGAGGTTCAGGGTGATCAGCCATGCGCCGTAGCTGCGAGTGGCGCCGGGCCTGCCGATGTGCGTGGTGGCCGGAGCCGTGGCCCGGGAGGGGTCGCGGCCGGCCGCAGCCAGTGCGATCGCCAGCAGCGACGGTCGCACGCCGGCAAAGTAGCCTGGCGCGTTGTCCGATCGGTCGAGCAGGGCCAGCGATTCGTCATTCCGCCCGCGATACGTCAGCGCGAGACCCAGACTGCATTCTCCAAGGAAGAGCAGCCCACGCGCCGAGGCTTCACCCAAGGCGATGCACTCGCGCGCGATGCGCTCTGCGGCATCCAGCTTCCCTAGTGAGATCTCGATCATGGATAGCTGGCTGAGCGCCGATAACCGGACGGGGTGGTTGCCGATCCGCGCTGCGCGCTCGGCGGCTTCCGCGGCCAGGCGTTCTGCCTCGGACGTGCGGCCATCGACCGACGGCGCCAGGAAGAATCCGCTGTCGTTGGCGGCGAGATACCAGAGATCGCTTTGCGGATCGAGCAGCGCCGCGACCTTTTTGGCGCTGCTTTCGCACAATGCGAGCTGGCCCGAGGTGAGTCGTACCGCGCGATCGACCTGCCACACCATGCGCTGGATGCGGGGCGGAAGGCTCTCTTCCGGAATGGCATGCATCTGATCGAGCAACGTGAGAGCGGCGTCGATGCGGCCATGCATACTCTCGGCGCCTGCTCGAATGCCGAGAACCGCGCCCCGAAGCCAGGACGGACCCGAATGGGCCACTGGGGCGATGCGCGCTGCCAGTTCCGCAAGCTTGTCGAGCTGGACCGACCACGAGTAATAGCCGTAGAGAAAATACGTTGCGTCGATCAGGCGGACATGATCGCCGATCGCCTCAAAGGCGCTGATGGCACGCTGCAGATTGCGAACCGCCTCGTCGTTACGTCCCAGACTCAGCAGGCACCGGCCGCGCCTCTCCATCAGATCGGCATAGGCTGCCGTCCGCTCGTCCTCTACCAGCGAAAGCGCATTGTCGATCGGTGTCAGAGCCTCCTCAAAGGCGGCAGCGCCCATCGCGCGCGCGGCGCATTCGCTCAGGTAGTGAATGGTCCTATCGGCCGGCGCCGCTGCGCCCGCTTCGTAAAGATGATGGGCCAGAGCCGGAATGTGCAATTCGATGGTCGAGACATAGACCCGTTCCATCGCTTCGGCAATGCGCGCGTGAAGGCGCTGGCGCCGCGGCAGCGACAGCGTCTCTGCCAGCGTCTGCCGGATCAGCTCGTGAACGAAGCGATACCGCGCGGAGCGGCCCAGAGGCTCGGCCTCCACCAGCCGCGCCCGCTCCGCCGCTTCGACAGCGTCGAGCGACGCATCGGGATTGGCGTGCTCGAGCGCCTCGAGCACTTCGAGCGGAAACACGCGGCCGATCACGGCAGCCGTCGTCAGAATGCGTTGCGCATCGTCGCTTAGCCGCTGCAGCCGCCGACCCAGCACGAGGCGAACGCCGTCCGGGACCTGCAGCTGGTCGACGCGGAGGCCAGCCTGAAACTTTCCGGAGTCGTCGAAGAGATTGCCTTCCTCCGCCAGATGGTGGAAGACCTCTTCCACGAAGAAAGGATTGCCCTCCGTCTCCTCAAAGATCACGCGCGCCAGCGACTGCGGCGGCTTCTGCTCGCTCAGCGCGGCAAGCATCTGCTCGACGCCGGCGACGGGCAGGCGGCGGAGCTGGATGCGCGTCGCGAGCTTCTGCCGCAGCAATGACTCCATGGTGCGCGCGAATGGCCGGTTTACGTCGAGATCGGTATCGCGATAGGTCGCGATCAGCAGCCGGGGAATGGTCGAAACGGATTTCGCGAGATGCTCGAGCAGCAGCAGCGTCGGCTCGTCGGCCCAGTGCAGGTCTTCGAAGACCGAAACCACCGGCGTCAATTTCGACACCCGCTCCGTAAACGCCCGATACGCATTGAAAAGAAATCGCCGCTGCTGCTCGTGCGGCAAATCGAGAGCCGGCGGGATGTCCGGGAACATCTGCCGCAGCTCCGGCATGATGCGCGCTATCTCGGGAGCCTCCTCGCCGAGCAGATGGCGAAACGTGTCGCGCGAGCCGTGCGCCAGACTCGCCTCCAGCATCTCGATGAAAGGAACGTAAGGAGGCGAGCCCTCCGCCTCGTAGCAATGGCCGGTGAGCACCAGCGCTCCTCGCAGGCGCGCCGCATCCGCCAGCGCCTCCACGAGCGAGGTTTTCCCGATGCCCGGCTCGCCACCGATGACCACCAGCGAGCCGCGCCCGGCAATTGCCTCGTCAAGTTGCTGGGTCAGCAGGCGCAGTTCGGTCTCGCGGCCGACCAGCGCAATCCGCCCTGACCCGGGGGCCTCGACCGTGGCCATCGCCGAGGGAGCCGCGAGACGGCGCAGCTCCGCGCGAACCGCGGCCATGGACTCAAAGCGTTCTGCGGAATTTTTCGCGAGCATCCGCCGCAGCGTAACCAAGAGCGACTGCGGGAGGTCGCCGCGAATTTCCGGAGACTCGCGGAGCACCGCCGACAGCGTCTCAACCGTCGACGTCTTGCGGAACGGGTGGCTTCCGCTCACCATCTCCGCAAGAATCACGCCCAGGGAAAACTGATCGGAGTGGGCGTCGAGTTCCAGCCCTCTCACCTGCTCCGGCGACATGTAGTCTGGCGTGCCGATAATAGCCCCCGGCACCGTAAGCTGGCTGCCGACATCTCGCGTGCTGCCGTCATACGTGGCCCCGGGATCGAGTAACGATTCGCCCATGCGCTTGGCGAGTCCGAAATCCATTACCTTTACGTGGCCGCTCGTCGAGAGCATGATGTTGGCCGGCTTCAGGTCGCGGTGCAGGATCCGCCGCTGATGCGCGGCGTCCAGCGCCTCGGCCACTTCGCCCGCGATGCTGAGCGCCTCCGGCAGCGCGAGGCGGTTGTGCCGCAGGCGGTGGTGCAGCGTCTCGCCGGGGATGAATTCCATCACGAGGAAGACCGTGCCCCGGTCTTCGCCAATCTCGTAAACCTTGCAAATAAAAGGATGGTCGAGCGCGGCCGCCGCCAAAGCCTCCCGGCGAAGCCGCTGCCGCGCTTCCGGATCCGCGGCCGCCGCCGGCAGCAGAACTTTGATCGCGACCGGCCGGTCCAGGCGGACGTCGCGGGCGCGATACACCATGCCCATTCCGCCTTCGCCCAGCGGTTCAAGGATCTCGTAAGCGCCCAGCTTGTCGCTTGCAGACAAAGGCATAGCTGTGACGCAAGTGTACTCGGAGGCGAATTTGGAGAGTGGAAGAAGAAATAGCTTGACGAATATCTATATCAATCGATATATATATCGCCCATGACCAAAATCCAGGTGCAGGCTTTCCTCCCCCTCAAAGCGCAGTGGTTCCATATCCTGTTGTCGCTGGCCGGTGGCGAGCAGCACGGCTACGGCATCATGCAGGACGTACTGGAACGCACCATGGGCAAGGTCCGTTTGTGGCCGGCAACGCTTTACGGATCTCTTAAGCGCCTGATCGAAGCCGACCTGATCGAGGAGTCGCCCCGCCGCCCCGCTCCCGAGGAAGACGATGCGCGCCGGCGGTACTACCGCCTCACCGCGCTGGGGCGCAAAGTGCTCGACGCTGAGTGCGAGCGCCTGCAGGAACTGGTTCGGGCCATTCAGAGCAAACGAGGGATGGTGATGGAATGACGATCGCGAGTCGGATCTATCGAGGGCTGGCAGAGGCCTTTCCGCACGAGTTCAGGATGGCGTACGGCGACGAGATGCTGCAGGCCGGCGAAGAGGCCATGCGCCAGATTGCGAAGCGTCACGGCGCTGCAGGAGCCCTACGCCTCATTCTCGACATCGCGCTGCGCCTCCCGGTCGAGTACGCGAGCGAGATGCAGCGCGACCTGCGCTTTGCGGTGCGCGCTCTGTGGAAGTCGCCTGGCTTTGCGCTGGTCGGGATCGTCTCCATGGGTCTGGGTATCGGGCTCACGACCAACGTCTACAGTTCCGGCTGGTCGTTTTTCACCCGGGCCTTGCCAGCGGCCACGCACGCCAGCCGGGTTATGGTGACCGAGACACCGGTTTCGTATCCGTACCTCGAACGCTATCGCGATCAGACGCAGTTGTTTGAGGGCATCGCCGCTGTCGAAACCGGTGTGCAGTTCAGCGTCGGCCTTCAGGCGCAGGCGCGGCCGGAGCGCGTCTTCGGACAAATCGTTTCGCCGGATTATTTCTCCGTCCTCGGTGTGGCCGCGGCGCACGGGCGCATGCTGAGCGCCGATCTGGATAAGCCGGGAGACGCGCCGTCCGTCGTGATCACGGAGCGGTTCTGGCGCAGCCGCCTGAACAGCGACCCCGCTGCCGTGGGGCAAACGTTGCGCGTGAACGGGCAGACGGCGACCATCGTCGGCATTACGCCGCACAAATTCGAAGGCGCTCTCTCGCCCAATCCATCGGAAATTTTTGTGCCCACAACGGCGCCGGCTTCGATGGTGCCCGAACTCAGCAACAACGTGCTGCACGACCGGCACGCGAAGCAATTCCTGGCGCTGGTGTGCCTGCAGCCCGGAGCCAACGTCGATCAGGCGGAGTCGGCTCTCGATGGGATTACGCGCCGTCTCGATAAGGACGACCCAGCGGCGCCCAGCCAGGCCGACACGGCGAAGCGCGTCACGCTGCTCTATGCCGGTACGCGCGTGCCGGTTCCGCGTGCTGCCAAACCCGCGGTCATTGGATTCTTCGGCGGCCTGATGGTGATCGTGATGACGATCGCCTGCCTCAACCTCGCCACAATGCTGATGGCGCGCGGCGCGAACCGGCGGCAGGAACTGGCAATTCGTCTGGGCGTTGGCGCAAGCCGATTCCGCTTGGTGCGACAGATGGTGACCGAAGGAATTCTGCTGTCGCTGCTCGGCGGCGCTGCAGGATTCGCCCTCGCGGACGGATTGTTGACCCTCACCGCGCACGTGCAGATGCCCGCGGGTGCCCCGCTCAATCCTGACACTTCGGTGGATTGGCATGCGGCTCTGTTCACCTTCGTTTTGTCCGTGATCTGCGGCATCGGTTTTAGCCTGATGCCCGCGCTCACGGCCACGAAGACCGATGTAGCGCCCGCGCTGAAAGAGGGAGCGGCGTCGCGGCTCTCCGGGCACCGGCGCTTTGGCATCCGCAATCTGGCGATGGGCGCGCAGGTCGCGGGATCGCTGATGTTGCTCCTCGTCACGGGATTCATGGTGCTGGGTATCCTCCGCTCGAACAGCCTGCATACGAATTTCAATCAGAAGACGATGGGCTTCCTCTCCATCGATCCCGTGCGCGACGGTTATTCGCCGGAAAAAGCGCAGGCGCTGTTTGCGCGTCTGCCTGATCGGCTGCGAGCCACCAATTCAGTGCGCAGCTTTGCGCTGACCGCGCAGCCCCCGTTCCAGGAGGTCGATGAGGATGAGGGCTTCCAGCTGACCGTGAAGAACCCGCACCAAAAGACGCCGGTGCAGACGTCGGTGGCGATCGAAACAGTGGGCGCAGGCTATTTTGCGGTCCTCGCCGAGCCGCTCGTCGCAGGGCGGGAATTCAACGAGCAGGACGAGCGCGCCAACATCGGCGCAGCGCCCGGCGCGGAGAACAATGTGGCGACGCCGCTGATCCTGAATCAGAAGGCGTCGCGGAAACTCTTCGGCGACGGAGCCGCAATCGGGCAACAACTCCAGAGCGGGCCAACAACCTACGTTGTCGTCGGCACAGTGCCCGACCTGAAGGGTGCGACCGGCATGACCGAAGCCGAAGCCTACGTCCCGCTCACCCAGCGAGACTTTGCGCGCCCGCCCGCGGGCGGGATCACCATCGTCGCGCGCTCCGATACCGCCGCGGACGCGCTGGCTGGGGTGCGCAGCGCCGTTGCCTCGCTCGATCCCAACTTGACTGTGTTCAATGGGCAAACGCTGAGCGAGTATCTGGAACTCACGCGCTTCGCGATGCGCTCGGCCTTGCGCACCTTTGGAGGCATCGGGCTCTTCGGCCTCGTGCTCTCGTCGATCGGGCTGGCTGGCGTGACCGCCTATGCCGTGGCGCAGCGCCGCAAGGAGATCGGCATTCGCATGGCGCTGGGCGCGACACGGCGGCAGGTGCTGCGGCTCGTCCTGCGCGAAGGTATCTCGCTCATCGCCTCCGGCTCGGTCATCGGATTCCTGGCCGCGATGGTGCTGGCGAAAGCCGTCGGGTCGATCACCACGGCATTTTCCGATGCCTTTGAAGTCGGCACCGGCGATCCGCGCCTCATCCTGGGTGCGCCCCTGCTGCTCGCCGGCCTCGCGCTGCTGGCCTGTTACGTACCGGCGCGCCGCGCCACATCCGTCGATCCACTGAAGGCGCTGCGCGAAGAGTAAGAGAGCAGGCCGCCGGCCACGAGCCGCTCACCGCTGGCTGCTAACCGCCAAACGCCGGACCCTGCTTTCTTTCTCCTTGACAACTTAGGAGAGTGTGGTTCATATTCCTAATCATCTTAGGGGGAGCCATGCCGGAGCAGGCACAGATTCTTCCGGGTACGCTCGATCTGCTCATTCTCAAGGCCGTTTCGCTCGGGCCGCTGCACGGTTACGGCGTATTGCTGCGAATCGGACAAATCTCGGGCCAGGCCCTGCTCATCGAGCAGGGAGCGCTCTATCCGGCTCTGTTTCGTCTGGTGCGGCAAGGGCTGCTCACAGCGAGCTGGGGCACGTCGGAAAACAATCGCAAGGCGAAGTTCTATGAGTTGACTGCAACGGGGCGCAAACGCCTGCGAGAAGAGACCGAAGGATGGAACCGCCTCGCCACCGCGATTGCCTCGGCCCTGGCGACGCGAGCCGAAGAAGTGTAATCGGACACGGAAACGACTACGCAGGAGGACGAAATGAATCTCGGAGCGTGGGTTCGGTCGGTAAGCGCGAAGTTCTTCCACGGTGAAACCGCGGCTGCAGAAATCGATGCGGAACTGCGCGAGCATCTGGCGTTGCGCGCCGACGATCTGGAGCGGTCCGGAATGAGCCGCGCCGACGCGGAACGTACCGCACGCATCGAGTTCGGCGGGGTCGAGCGATTCCGCGATGACAGCTACGAGGCCCTCGGCGGCAACTCCCTCGACACGCTGCTGCAGGATGCACGCTTCAGCCTGCGCGTGCTCCGCAAATCGCCGGGCTTTGTCGTCGCGGCGGTGGTCACGCTCGCGCTGGCCATCGGCGCCAATGCTGTCGTCTTCGGCATCCTCAACGCACTGGTGCTCCGGCCTTTGCCCGTCCCCAATCCGAAGACTCTGTGGGCAGTCGAGAATTTCGATTCCTACCCGAACTACATCGACCTTCGCGATCGCAACCGCAGCTTCGAGAGCCTCGCCGCGTGGAAGATGGTCTTCACCGCGATGGATACCGGCAACGATCCCGAGAGCGTGTGGGCCTATGCGGCCAGCGGGAATTACTTCGACGTGCTCGGCCTGAAGCCGAGCCTGGGGCGGCTGTTTCACCCATCCGACGAGCGCGGCGCGAACAGCGCCCCCTACGTCGTGCTGATCTGGAGTTACTGGCACAGCCGATTTCACGAGGACCCCGGTGTACTTGGGCGCACGGTGCTGCTGGGCAAGCAGCCCTTTACCATCATCGGCGTCGCCCCCAGGGGATTCGGCGGCACGCTGATCTTTGGTTCACCGCAGTTCATCATTCCCATCGTGAATCAGGAGCAGGTCGATGGCGACGACCTCCTCCACGCGCGCGGCAACGTGCAGGGCATCTTCGAAATGCTGGGTCATCTCAAGCCCGGCGTCACCCAGGCCCAGGCCGCGGCCGATCTGAACGGCATCAACGCGTACCTCGAGAAGACCTACCCCAAAGAAGTGCCGTCGCACGATTACACGCCGCACCATCCCGGCCTCTATGTTTTCGGCACCCCTGCCAAAGCATTCCTCGCCGGATTGATGCTCCTCGCCGGACTCATCCTGCTCGCCGCCTGCGCCAACCTCGGCAGCCTGTTTGCCGCGCGCGCGGCCGACCGCGGGCGCGAGGTCGCGCTGCGCCTCGCTCTCGGATCAAGCCGAAGGCGCATTGTGCGCCAGCTCCTCACCGAAGCTGCGCTGGTTTCGCTCGCAGGGGGCGCGGTGGGCCTGGCCACGAGCATTCTCCTCCTTAAGCGCCTCAGTGTGTGGCAGCCTTTTCCTTCCGCGCCAATCCAAATCCCCGTCACGCCCGACGCGAAGGTTTACCTCGCAGCCATAGCTCTGGCTCTCATCAGCGGTGTCCTCTTCGGCATCGTTCCCGTTCGCCAAATCATGCACTCTAACCCCTACGAGGTGGTGAAGACCAGCGCCACTGGCCGTGCCACCCGGCGCCTTACTCTGCGCGACGTATTGCTCACGCTGCAAATCGCGATCTGCGGAGTGCTCGTGACTGCGTCTCTGGTCGCGGTGCGCGGCCTCGTCCGCTCGCTGCACAGCCACTACGGATTCGAGCCGCGCAACGCCATGATCGTCGATGTGGATCTGTCCGGCGGCGGCTACAAAGGCGACCGTGCACTGGAAATGCAGAAGCGCCTCGTCCTCGCGATGCAGGCGACTCCCGGCATCCAGGCGGCCGGCATGGCGACGAGCTATCCGCCGCTCATCTATGCAGCTGCGACGCAAACTCACATCTTCCGCGAGGACGCGCAGGACTTCCGCACCGAAAACGCGGCAGCGGCACCCTTTCGCTATGATGTGTCACCGGGCTATCTCGCCGCGGCGCAGACGGCCCTGCTCGCTGGCCGCGATCTCTCCTGGCACGACGACGCCGCGGCGCCGCGCGTGGTCATCGTGAATCAGACGCTGGCGCGCAAGCTTTTCGGCAGCGCCGCCGGCGCCGTGGGGCGCTCGCTGAAGCTGCAGGACGGCTCGCGTGTCGAGATCGTCGGCGTGGTCGAAGACGGCAAATACTTCAGCGTCACTGAAGACCAGGAATCCGCCGTGTTCCTGCCCTATCTGCAGTCACCCGCGCGGGCCACCGATCTCGTCGTCCGCTCCAACCGCGATCCGCAACAGGAGATCCGCGCCATCCGCAGCACGGCGCGCCAGCTCGATGCTGGCCTTCCCGTCAGCGTCGACAGCTACAACAGCTTCCTCGGCGTCGCGCTTTTTCCCGGCCGCGTGGCCACGGTGGCGCTGGGCATCATGGGGCTGATGGGCGGGGTGCTCTCGATCACCGGCATCTTCGGCATGGCGGCTTACTCGGTCAGCCGCCGCCTGCGCGAGCTCGGCATTCGCATGGCGCTCGGCGCGCAGCGCAGGGAAGTGCTGGAAGCTGCCCTGGGACGGGCGGTAAAGCTGCTCGGCATCGGATCGGCCGCGGGCCTCGCGCTCGGTATCCTCGCCAGCCGCGTGCTGGCCTCGATTGTTTACCAGGCCACGCCGCGCGATCCGTTCGTCCTCGGCGGCGTCGTGCTCATCATGACTTTCCTCGGCCTCATCGCCACGTGGATTCCGGCACAACGCGCCCTGGCCATCGATCCCCTGGTCCTTCTGCGCGAGGAGTGAGACTCGTGCCCCGGCCATTGTTGACTGTCCACCGTCCACTGCTCACTGCGGTTAGTACGCCCAGCTGCAGTCCCGCGTGAAGTCGGTCGTCGGCAAGCGCTTCCACGTATCGCCCGATTTCTCCACTTCAAAAACCCCGCCGCTACCGCAGAATCCCCCGCAGCTTTTGATTACCGAAACCAGCGCGTGCGTATGCGTCGCGTCAAAACCCGGAACTCCGAGGAATCGCACGTGCCGCGCCTGACTGTACGGCGCACAAGCTGACGAAGTCCTGTCGTGCGCCTGCAAACACGCCCGCGCCTGCGCTGTCTCCGATGGGGTCAGGACGCGATATCCCTGCGGAATGGTGAACTGCGGCTGCCATGAGTGGCTTTGCGTGTTGGCGGCCTGGAAGGCGTCAGCGAGTTGCCGCTCGTCCGGTGTCGTGGGCTTCAGACAGCTCGTCCCGACCTGCGGAATATCGGTCTGCGAAGCGGCTGCAAACGCCAGCGGCTCGTCGCTCGGTGTCTGATAAAGGGCCGAGTACACCGGATACGCCTCCGCCGGTGCCGGTCCGCCTCCAGGCTGGTTGAGCGGCCTGGTGACCGCAAGATCGTTCCCGTTCCGCGCAGATCCGTGATGCATCAGCCGCGGAACCAGCCGCAGCCAAAGCAGGCTCAGCAGAACAAGAACGAGAACGAGCCGAAGGCCGAGGCGCGGCGTGAGACGCATGAAGAAATCCTGAAACAGCGAGCTCTGAAACGTTCAGTTTATGCTTCTGACCGAGATATACAATTGGCTCGATGAGCGCAGGCCGCCCCCAGCCCGGATTGTTCGAGCCCCACGATCCTGCGGAGCGGGAACCCCGGTCGCCGGTCCCGTGGATCGTCGCCGCCATCGGTGTCATCGGAGTGCTCATCGGCCTCATCGTCATGGCCCACCGCCCCTCGCAGGCGAACCCCGGCGGGGCCGGCATGGCGCCTGCCGATCCCTACGCGGCCAGCCTCGTCATCAGCAATATTCAGATGAGCCAGGCCAACAGCGCTATCGGCGGCCAAAACACCTATATTGATGGCCAAATCACGAACAAGGGCCAGGAGACGGTCACTGCGATCACAGTCCAGGTCGGCTTCACCGGCTTCACGGGCCAGCTTGTCGGCAAGCCGGTGATGCCGCTGTCGCTCATTCGAACGCGCGAGCCCTATGTCGATACGGAGCCGGTCCGCGTGGCGCCCATCCTCCCGAACCAAACGCGCGACTTTCGTCTGATCTTCGACAACGTTCCGCAGGACTGGAACCAAAACTATCCGGAAATCCGCGTGATCCAGGTTGTGGGCAAGTAGGGTGCCGGGGCCCGTTGCCCGCAGCCGGGGCCAGACAGCCGTGTAAACCCTTCCGGCGGTAAACACTCCGAGCCGGGAAAATTTTTCCCTATCCAGGCCAGCGTCCGGTTGACCCCCAAACGCTCCCGACACCAGTTATCCTCAACATAAACAATTGAAAATAAATAGCTTAAATTTTCTGTCAGATCGAAGCCAAAACTAGGTCCGGTTTTGGCATAGCAGGTGCACTATGTCATCGCGTAACGGGATGCTGCGCAGCTTCCGGAGTGTGTTCGAGACGGTTCTTCAAAACGGAGAAACATACAAAAGGAATGCCAGCCATGAGTCAAAAAGCGATGCAGAACATCCTGAAACCCGGATCGATTTTGGTGCTGGTCGTTGCGGCGAGTATGGGTTTGCCGGCAATGGCGCAACAGCAACCTCAGGTGCAGACGGGCGCCACGACCAACCCCCAAACGACGAGCCAGACCAATTCGGCCCAGGCGACGGGAACCGGACAGCCACCCCTGCCCACCGTCGACCACGAGGGCTTTTGGGGCCATATGAACCCGTTTGCCCGCAAAAAGTGGGTAAACCGGCAGCTGGATCCGGTGAAGGATCGCCTGAACGAGCTGGATCGGCTCCAGGCCAAGAACGCAGCCGACATCAAGGATGTAGATCAGCGCGCGCAGAACGGTATTCACGCCGCGCAGTCAACGGCCGACCAGGCCAACCAGACCGCGACTCAGGCCAGCCAGACCGCCGGCCAGGCGCAGCAGTTGGCGCAGTCCGCTACCGACAAGACCAATCAGCTGGGCGAAACCGTCGCGGGGATCGACCAGTATCACCCCATCACCAATACCGACATCAACTTCCGTCCCGGTCAGACGATGCTGAACGCCAAGGCCAAGGACGCTCTGGATCAGGTGGTCACCCAGATGCAGGGACAGAGGGGCTACGTGGTTGAAGTTGCGGGTTACTCGCGCAGCCGCGGTACGGCGGGAATCGAGAACTCGCAGCACCTGGCTGAAGCCGTGGTGCGGTATCTGGCCGAGCATCAGATTCCGGTCTGGAGAATTCACGAAGTCGCCATGGGCAACGCGACGATCGACGACGGCAGCGGCAACGAATCGAAGCCGGGCAGCCTGGTGCGCGTCAGCCTGATGGAAAACAGTTTGGCAGCCTTGAACTCGCCGAATGGCGGTTCACCGATTGGTGCGACGCAGCCTTCATCCGCGCAGCCCTCCCCTCAGGGTGCTGCGTCGCAACCAGCGGCTCCCCAGCAGTAACGAGGAAGGCGCAAAAAAGCTCTCACACAACGAGAGAACCAAGGCAGATTGGCCCCTCACCCGAGGGGCCCTTTTTTTGCTTCCGCGGCTCCGTTACAAAACCTGTCGCTCGTGGCTCCGTCACAAGACTTGTTGCCGCGGCCCCGCAGTTAAGCGTGGCGGGACGATTTCCCGAAAACACCGAATCCCGCAGGGACGGCGCGGTGATCCCGTTTAGCTTCGGATATCCCCACGACCGCGGTGAGCTCGTTTCAGGGCACGACCTCGGTCGTCCCCGCGAAGACCTCAAAATCTATTAGGCTTCAGCTCCTGCAGAACGGACCTTACCCGCGGGGGCTGGGTGTCCCAGGATCCGGATCGTTGCTCGCAACTCTTGCTCAACCAGCGGTATACATTGCCTGAGCATCTGAGAGCTTCCTTCGACAAGCCCACGTGACGTTGGTAATCGTGCTACTAATCCTCAATTGGTATTACGATGCCATGCAGGAGCTGGCATGGGAGACCTGAGCAGAATTGGCATCGCCCTCGACTCGGACCTGCTGCGCCGTTTCGACAAGTCGATCGCGCGGCGTGGCTACACCAATCGCTCGGAAGCCTTCCGCGACCTGATCCGGGATCGGCTGGTAGGTGAGCAGACGGCGATGCCTAATGCCGGGGTGGTGGGGACGGTGACGCTGATCTACGACCACCATGCGCATGGCGTCATCGAGAAACTCAACGATATCCAACATGAACATCATCAGCTGATTGTCTCCACCAGCCACGCGCATCTGGATCACGATTCGTGCCTGGAGGTGCTCATCGTGCACGGCAAGTCCTCGCAGGTCGAGCAACTGGCGGACCGGCTCATCGGCCTGAAGGGAGTGCAGCATGGCCGGCTGGTCATGACGGCTCCCGAGCGTCCGCTCGGCGCGCGGGTCCACGCGAGCCAAAAGCGGACGAAATAGGACAGGTGGAGACAGAGGATGAAAAGTCGCAGGTCCGTCAGTAGCACGATTCTATATTTCGTATTACTAGCGATTTCCATCATCGTCAACCCTTTACCACTCGCCGCGCAGCAGAGGACGCCGACCACCACGAATGACAAGGCCCCTCTCTCTGCGATAACGGGAACTGTGGTCGATGCGTCTGGTGCGGTGATCGCCGGGGCAACCGCGCAGGTTCGCAACGCGAGCGGCACTGCGCTCGGAACAACTCAGTCGGACACCAACGGCGCCTTCACTCTGTCCGGACTGCCGGCAGGTGACTACCGGCTCGTCGTTTCGAATGCAGGATTTGAAAGCAAAGAGATTCCCGTCATCATAAGGACCGGCGAATCGCCGCAACCACTGCGCGTTTCCCTGGCCGTGGGCTCCGTGAGCACCACTGTCAACGTGCAGGGCCGGGCGGAGGACCTGATCGGAATCGCCTCCTCCGCCGGCGAGGTCATCTTCGGCGCAAAGGAGCTTGAAAATCGCCCTATTCTTCGCTCTGGAGAAATCCTGGAGACACTACCGGGCCTGATCATCACGCAGCACGCCGGCGGGGGCAAGGCCAATCAGTATTTTCTTCGCGGCTTCAACCTCGACCACGGCACGGACTTCGCCATTTTTCTCGACGGTATGCCGCTGAACCTGCCGTCGCACGCGCACGGCGAGGGGTACTCCGACATGAATGTTGTCATCCCGGAGTTTGTGGAGCGCATCGACGCCGAGAAAGGCCCCTATTACGCGGACGTCGGTGACTATGGATCGGCAGGAAACGCGAAGATCGTGTTTTACAAGACGCTGCCCCGGAATTTCGTCCAGATCGACGGCGGCATGTACCAGTTTGCGCGGCTCGTTTTCGGCGTCTCGCGCAGGCTGGGCGCGGGGAATCTGCTCTACGGCGGAGAGGCG
>DATJTG010000150.1:0-3782 GCA_035503555.1 Acidobacteriaceae bacterium
TTTTTGGGCTACCTGGTGTGGGCCGTGCCGGGCACTGGCGCCGACGGTGGATGAAGTGGCGAACGAGTACAGCGGAAAGCTGAAGGTGGCCAAGATGGACGTGGATCACAACCAGGCGACGCCGATGAGGTACAACATCCGGGGCATTCCGACTCTGCTGCTGTTCAAGAACGGCAAGCTGGTGGAGCAGATGGTGGGGCTGCGCAGGAAGGACGAGATCGTGCAGGCGCTGACGCGCGTGCTGTGATCGGAGCGAGAATTTGAGTGGAAAAAGCCCGGAGCGATCCGGGCTTTTTGCTTTCGGAGCAGCTCCTGGGAGAGGGGTCGCCGCCAGAACCATGAACGGAAGCAGCTACACTGGCGTCACCGCAGCGGATGTGGTTGGGTGCCGGAGGCCATCTGAATGGGAGGCATGATCAGCGCCTGGCGCACGATGGGCCAGGATCCTTCAGTTGTGAAGCAAAAGGTGAAGCCGGGAACGACGCGGCGCACGCTGGCCTACGCCCGGCCGTACAGCCGACTGCTGGGGCTGTTTCTTCTGGTGGTGATCGTGGACGCGTCGATCACGATCATCAACCCGCTGCTGTTTCGCCAGATCATCAACAACGGAATTTTGAAGGGCAATGCGCCGCTGATCGTTCATTTCGCCGTGATCGCGGGCTGTCTCGGCTTATTCGACGGCGGACTGGGCCTCGCGCAGACGTACCTCTCTTCGAGGATCGGGGCGGGGATTGTGCTGTCACTGCGCAATCGGCTGTTTGAACACATTCAGCGGATGCCGCTGGCGTTCTTTACGCGCACGCAGACAGGGGCGCTGGTCACGCGTCTGAATACGGATGTTCAGGGCGCGCGGACGGCGTTTACCGACATTTTGTCGAATGTGGTCGGCAATCTGATCACAGTCGTTCTGATTTTGGGCGCGATGTTCGTGCTGTCGTGGCGGATCACGCTGGGCGCGCTGGTGCTGCTGCCCATCTTTGTTCTGCCGGCGCGCTTCTGGGGCCGCAAGGTGCAGGCGATCACACGCGAAACTTACGACCTGGCCGGGAAAATGAATACGCTGATGGTAGAGCGGTTCAACGTGGCGGGCGCGCTGCTGTCGAAGCTCTTTGGGCGGCCGGCGGACGATGCCCGGGCGTTCGGCGAGAAGGCCGCGCGCGTCTCGGACATCAGCATCCGGCTGGCAATCTACAGCCGTTTGTTCTTTACGGCGCTCGCGGTGGTGGCCACGGTGGCTTCGGCGCTGACCTTTGGGTGGGGAGGGGTTCTCGCCGTGCATCACGTACTGGATGTGGGCACGGTGGTGGCGCTGACCGCGTATCTGAGCCGGTTGTATGCGCCGCTGGTGGGCCTGTCGAATGTGCAGGTGAGCGTGATGACAGCGCTGGTCTCATTCGACCGGGTTTTCGAAGTGCTGGATCTTCCGCCGATGATCCAGGAAAGCGCGACGGCGGTGCCGATTCCGGCGGGTCCTGCCTCGATCGAGTTCGATCATGTGGCATTCCGGTATCCCGCGGCGGCCGAGGTTTCTCTGGCGTCGCTTGAATCGGTGGCGGTACCGGACAAGCGGCCGCAGAAGACGGTTCTGCAGGACATCAGTTTCCGGATGGCTCCGGGGCAACTGACGGCACTGGTAGGACCTTCGGGAGCGGGCAAGACGACGATCACGCATCTGGTGCCGCGCCTTTACGATGCGCAAAGCGGAAGCGTGCGGATCAGCGGGATCGATGTGCGGGATCTGCAGCTGGCGTCGCTGAATCGGCGGATTGGCGTGGTGACGCAGGATGCGCACCTGTTCCACGACACGATCCGCACCAACCTGGTGTATGCCAGGCCGGAGGCGACGGAGGAGGAGATGCGCGCGGCTCTTCGGGACGCGCAGATCCTCGATCTTGTGGAGAGCCTGCCGGATAAGCTCGACACCCTGGTGGGCGAACGGGGCTACCGGTTCTCGGGAGGCGAGAAGCAGCGGCTGGCGATTGCGCGGCTGCTGCTGAAGGCGCCGGACATTGTGATTCTGGATGAGGCGACGGCGCATCTGGATTCGGAATCGGAAGCGGCCATTCAGCGGGCCCTGGAAACGGCGCTGGCGGGGCGCACGTCGATCGTGATCGCGCATCGGCTTTCGACCATCCTGAAGGCGGACGAGATTCTTGTGGTGCAGAACGGGCGGATTGTGCAGCGCGGGACGCACGCGGCCTTGCTGGCGGAGGCGGGAATTTACACGGAGCTCTACCAGCGCCAGTTCGCCGAAGGTGCAGAGAGAAGTCCGGTCGTGACCGGCCAGGGAGCCGTCTCGACGGCGTAACGGGCAGCGACCGACGCGGACAGCACCGCAGCACGAGACGGGCGGACCGGCGCTCTGTGGGGACGTACAATCCAGAAGACCCGAGATGGAATCGCCTCGCAACGTTTACAGCCGGCTGCTCACTGAAAACCAGGCGCGGATCGCGCAAGGCCGGCGGGTGGACCGGCGGCTGGGCTGGACGAAGGTCTCGGTCTTCGCGGTCACGGCGATCCTGGCTGTCGCGTTGCTGCATACGCCGCGGAAGCTGCCATACGTGGCGATTCCCGGCGCCGCGTTTATGGTCCTGGCCGTGGTCCATGAGAATTTGCTGCGGCGGCTGAGAGAGCAGGAGCGGGTCTCGCAGTTCTACGAGCGCGGGCTGGCGCGAATCGACGGTAAATGGGCGGGCATGGGCGAGAGCGGCGAGCGATTTCTCGACCCGGCGCATCCGTACGCGCGCGATCTGGATCTGTTCGGCAAGGGATCGCTGTTTGAGCTGCTGTGCACGGCGCAAACAAGGGCTGGCGAAGAGACGCTGGCGCACTGGCTGCTGGCCGCGGCCGCGCCCGATGAGGTGCGCGAGCGGCATGCAGCGGTGCTGGAGTTGAAAGAGCAGGTGAAGCTGCGGGAGCGCCTGTTTGTGGCTGGCCAGCGGGTGCGCGCGGGCGTGCATCCGGAGGAGATTGCCGCGTGGGGCGAGGGGGCGGTGACGCTGCAGCAGGTGTGGCTTCCGTGGCTGTTGGGACTGCTGGCGGCGCTGTGGGTGGGCACGGCGATGTGGTGGCTCGTGACGGGCGGATGGTATCCGCTGGTTGGCATGACGCTGGTGAACCTCGGCGTAGGTGGGCGGTTCAAAGAGCGCGCAATCGAAAGCGCGGACGCGACGGAGGAGGCGGCGGGCGATCTGAAGGTGCTGGCCGAGGTGCTGGCGATCCTGGAGGCGCAGTCTTTTTCGTCGGAGCGGCTGCGGGAATTGCGCGCATCGCTGGATGCGGACGATGTTGCTCCGTCGCGAGCGCTCAGGAAGCTGCGGCGGCTGGTGGAATTTATCGAGAGCCGGCACAACATGATGGTGCGGTTTATTGCGCCGGGGACTTTTTATACGCCTTTGTGTGCGATTGCGGCGGAGCGATGGAAGCGACGGTTTGGGCCAAAGATTCGCGGATGGCTGGCAACGGTGGGCGAGTTTGAGGCGCTGGAGGCGCTGGCGGGGTATGCATGGGAGCATCCCGGGGACGTGCTGCCGGAGTTTGCGGAGGAAGCGCCGCTGTTCGAGGCCGAGGACCTGGCGCATCCGCTGCTGCCGGAGGACGGAGCGGTGGGCGGGGCGGTGGGGAATGATCTGGCGCTGGGCCGCGAGCTGCGGCTGCTGCTGGTGAGCGGGCCGAACATGGCGGGCAAGAGCACGCTGCTGCGCGGGATCGGCATCAACGCGGTGCTGGCGCAGGCGGGCGCGCCGGTGCGAGCGCGGCGGCTGCGGATGTCGCCGCTGGCG
>DATJTG010000151.1:0-29034 GCA_035503555.1 Acidobacteriaceae bacterium
CGCGAAGTCCTGATGATCACCGACGGCGTCGACCAGTACGAGCGCGTGTACGATCCTGACGATCCTTATGTGCACAGCGCGATGGACGATGCTGCCAGGGCCGGCCTGGTCGTCTACTCCATCTATTGGCTCAGCAATGGACGCGCGGACCGCAGCTGGTACGAGAACAACGCCGGCCAGAATCTGCTGCTGCAGCTTGACGAATCGACCGGCGGCACCAGCTATTGGGAGGGCACCGGTAATCCCGTGACCATCGCACCTTATTTCGCGGACCTGAGCCGCCGCTGGAACAACCAGTACGAGCTAAGCTTCGCAGCGCCGCTCAAAGGTAAGGCCACGGTCGCAAACCTGAAGGTGAAGACCACCACGCCCGATGTGAAAGTCGACGCGCCGCAGCGGGTCTACCTCGAGCCTGGGGGCATGGCTCAGCAATAATTAATTCAGAAAGTCCATAGGATATTAAGGCTGATATCTTCCTGAGTTACTAGTATTTGATAACCTGTGACAGCCGTCACCGACACGAAGCCTTCCGGGAGATAGTTTTTGGCGACGTACGGGATCCAACTCGAGGTCCCGTAACGAGTCTGCAAACAACTCCTGTCATGTCTCCCTGAACGCTGAAGGAGGCGGTCGTGAACCTGCTCGACAGGATCGCCAACATTGCTGTCATCGTGGCGGTCGTCGTTTTCCTTATCCTCGTTAGCCGGAATGAGCTTTTCCGGCATACTCCCGTCAACCCCGGATCCGCAGAAGCGCTGGTCGGCAAGACCATCAGCGTTCCAGGCGTTACCTTTTCGGGCGGTCAGGACTCTCTCGTGCTGGGTATCTCCTCCGCCTGCCATTTTTGCAAAGACAGCCTGCCCTTTTATCGCCAGATCACCGCTCAGTCGCAGGGCAGGATCAACGTGATCGCCGTTCTGCCGCAGCCGCAGTCCGAAGCTGAGGCGTTCGTCAGAGACGCGGGACTGGCCGGAACCCAGGTGATCTCCGCTCCGCTGGCCTCGATCGGCGTCTACGGCACGCCCACGCTTCTGTTGGTGGATGGCCACGGCAAGGTGAAAACCGTCTGGGTCGGCAAGCAGGATGATGCCGGCCAGCGGAAGATTCTTGCCGCGCTACTGCCCCCGGCGACTGCTGCAGTTCCACGCAGTCGAAACGCGAAAGGAAAAAGATTATGAAGACTTCTGTCAAATTCCTATTTGTTGTTCTCCTCATCGGTTGGGGCTTAGTCTGGCCGAGCACCATGCGTGCCGCCGGTGATTTTCCCGTAGGACAGTACCAATGCACGACCCCATGGACAGCCTGCTACAACTCGACAACTCAGGAAATGGCCCAGTGTATGGGCCGCTGCTACGAATACGGGGGAGGGCAGGAAGAGTTGTGCTATAACACCGTCGACACGATCACATATTCGGACGGAGACTATATTGTCGACACGGCGCAAACCTGCAACGCGGTTCCGAGTGGTGAATATACCTGCGCACAAGCCTGCGTGAATAACTTCGGATTCGAAATGGGCAACTGCTTTTCCCAATACTGCAGTCTTCAGTGAGAATCCTCCGGGAGGGCGGGCTTCGGTTTCGCCCTCCTGCACAAAATCAGGGAGGCAGTCCCATGCATCGGTGCTACGGGCGCAGTGAATTCCTCGCAGTTCTCCTGCTCGCTACAGTCGTTCCCTCTTTCTCTCTCCTCACGGCGGCGCCCGAGCCGGTGAAGGAACCGGATTCCGCGATTGCTTGGCTTAAGCATGCAAGCGAACTCACCGATATCCGAATGCCCGGCTCACCTCCATTCCACATGAAGGTTACCTTCCATGCTTACGCCGGCATGGATTTTGCTAAGAGCGGAAAATCCACGATCATTACCGGCGACGGAACTTATGAGGAGACGTGGCTCTCGCCCGAGAGGTGGCGTCGGGAAATCACTTTCACGGGATACCATGCTGTGGAAGTGCGCGCCAATGGAGCGCGCAGGTACCAGGCCGACTCCGATTACGAGCCGAGCCGCGTCCTCATGATGCTCGACGCTCTCCTCTATCCAGTGCCGCGCAATCTGATCTCGCCCGAATTCAGCGAAAGCCACGATGACTGGAAGATCGAACATCTCGCTGCGGGGACACTCGCCTACGTCGCGCTTACGCATCGCGACCGCGGCCTGAACAACGACTGGTTCTACTATTCCTACGACTTTCTGCCCAGCGGCATCCTCGTTCGTTCGAGTTATCTCGGCCTCGTGACGAGCTGGAGCGGGGACACGGTGTTCGGCGCAAGGGTTGTCCCGCAGCATTTCGAGATTCAGGCCATGGGACGGAGTCTGCTGACTGCGGATGTCGAGATCTCGCAGGCGGTTGAGTCCGATCCTAAATTGTTTGAGATGGCCGGTCCTCCTGCCTCGCCCGGCATGACTATGCGACCGTTCCATATGTTTGAGATCAAGGTCGCCGAATTGGTTGATCCAATTTCGATATACACCGGCCCGGCGCCACGCGGCGTCACCCGGGAAATTGTCGACCGGCAAGGCCGGGTTCGGGAGACGGAGCTAATCGATGCTCCAGTCCCTGCGAACAACGAGAACGAGATTAAATCCGACCGCTCCAAGCGCTTCTATCCGGCGAAAGTAGACGGCGATCCATGCGAGGAGACCTTCTGGCTTAGGGGCTGAACGGGCGCCCGCGCGATTCACCGTTAATCTATCGCGTGACCTGACGCCCAGAGGTGTGTTCTTACCGCCCGGCGACCATTTGCCGCACGGGCAGGCTCTTCACGTCGTCGGACTCGGTGCCGTCATTGAGGCCGCCGTAGCGACGTTCGCGGCGCTGATAGTCCTCAATCGCTTCGAGCATGTGGATGCCGCGGAAGTCGGGCCACAGCCGATTCGTGACGAAGATCTCGGTGTAAGCGATCTGCCACAGCAGGAAATTCGAAATCCGCATTTCACCCGAAGTCCGAATCAGCAGATCCGGATCGGGCATGTGCGCCGTATACAGGTGCCGGTGGATGTCGGTCTCGTCGATGTCGTCGAGGCACAGGCCCTTTTGCTGCACTTCGGCGCAGAGGCCGCGAAAGGCATCGGCCAGCTCAGAGCGGCCGCCGTAGTTGAGCGCCAGGGTCAGCGTGGTGCCGGTGTTTTGCCGCGTGGCTTCCGCTGCCCACTCCATGCGCTCGCGCACTTCGCTCGGCAGATCGTGGGTCCGGCCGATGTAGCGGATGCGCACGTTGTTGTCGTTCATGCGCTTCACGTTGTTGCTCAGATAAGTCTTCAGCAGGCGCATCAGGAAGTTCACTTCCGCGCGCGGCCGCTTGAGATTGTTCTCGAGCGAGAACGCGTAGAGGGTGAGCCACGGGAGCCCGATGCGCGACGCCGTCTCCACGACATACTGAACCGCTTCCGCGCCCTGCTGATGCCCGAAGAATCGCTTCAGGCTGCGCTTGCCGGCCCAGCGGCCATTGCCATCCATGATGATGGCGACGTGATGCGGCAGGCGCTCAGGGTCAAGACGGCGGTACACCGCCGCTTCGTCGACAGGCAGTTCGTGAACTCGGCTGGAATCTAAGGCCAACGGATCCTTTCGAGCCGTCCTCGCGGCAGATTCCGGGCGCTCGCCGGGCAAAACCCGCATCCCGGTGCGCGCTTGCCGCTGCGCCGCACCAGCACCCGAAATGCAATGCCCATTGCCGAATTATACAGACGGAGGAGAAGCGCCGAGGCGTACGCCCCGGCGTCTGAATATTCCGGAGGGGAGGGTGAACTACTAAGCCGGGCGCCGCCTTCCACAGGCCAGCTCGCGCACCTGGTTGAGGAACATCGAGCGCTGGAAACCGTCGAGTTGCGCGATGAGCGGCGCAATCTCCGCCAGAAACGGATCGGCCATCAGGCACGCCGTTTCCCGCGCCCGCCGACTGCGTCCGTCACGCAGCAGCTCGCAGATGTCCACTTCCAGCGCGTGCGCCAGCCGCTCCAGCGACGAAAGCGTCGGCACTGCTTTGCCGTTCTCGATCTTGGAAATGTACGTCCGCGGCACCTGCATCCGGCCCGCGAGCTGGCGCTGGCTCAGATTGCGTCCGTGGCGAACTTCGCGCACCGCGCGTGCCACATCGATGCCGTCGGATTCCTCCGCGACCTGCGACGTCGCGGTGACCAGCTGCGGCATCGCCGGTTCCGGCTCTTCAATTTCGAGGGGTTTGTGGCAGCGTCGGCACAGGCTGTTGGATGTGCGGAATTGCACCAAGCTGCAGTACTCGCAACGCAAAACCTCACGAGCCTCAACAGTAGCCAGGGTGGTTGCCATAAATTGTACGGAACGCCAGAGCGGGCGAGTCCGGGATGATCCAGAGCGCTGAGGCGCGGACTGAAGTCAACCTTTGCATTACATTGCCGGGCCGGTATTCTCTTTGTCAAGTGAAAACTGTGAGTCACAAGGAAAAATCCCAGGGATACCCGAAGAAAACCAGGACAGCTCATCCCACAAAAGGAGCATCTCGCGTCATGTCCAATCCCTCTCAGACGTTCAATCGCGCCCGCGCCTGGACTTTGCTCAACGAACACACGCAATCGGCCAGCCTGTTAAAACACGCACTCGCCGTCGAAAGCTGCGTGCGCTCCTATGGCGAACGCGAAGCCGATGCCCTTGGCCTGAGCGGCGATGCGCGCGCGGATCTGCTGGACACCTGGTCGGCCACCGGGCTGCTCCACGACTTCGATTACGAGAAGCACCCCTCGCTCGAAGAGCATCCCTTCGTCGGCATCGCGATCCTCACGGAACAGGGCTGGCCCGAAGAGATTCGCACGGCGATCCTCGGGCACGCGGATTATTCCGGGGTGCCGCGGGTGACGCCGCTGGCAAAGTCCCTCTTCGCGTGCGACGAACTGGCCGGATTTCTGACGGCCTGTTCGCTGGTGAAACCCTCGAAGTCGATTCACGACGTGGATGTGGCGGGCGTAAAGAAGAAAATGAAGGACAAGGCCTTCGCCCGCGGCGTCCATCGCGAAGACATCGTGAAAGGTGCGGCCGAATTGGGCGTCCCACTCGACGACCACATCGCCTTCTGCATCGCGGCCATGGAACGCAACGCGGAAGCGCTGGGATTGCAGGGGATTCCACCGCAAATCTGAACGAAGCCTCTCCGAGCGGACGATGCCGCGTCATACAGACGGGGAAGGAATCCGAGGTGACGCACTCCAATGGTCATCTTGCTTCCCTTCCTTCGCTCCGATACATTAATCCGCGCGGTGCTCCAGCTAAAAACGCTCACAGATATCTTCTTCACCATTGGCGTCAGCCGTCGCGAGCAAGCGATGCTCGTGCTCGATCGCAGCGGCGCCTGGACCGCCATCTCTTCCGACGAAGTCACCCGCCGCGTGCGCTCGGTGGCTGCCGCGCTGCGCGCCTGGGGCTTGAACAAGGGCGACCGCGTCGCCATTCTCGGAGAGAACCGCTGGGAGTGGGCGGTCGCTGACTTCGCCTGCCTGAGTTCCGGCATCGTCGACGTGCCGCTCTATCCCACGCTGCTGGCAGAGCAATTGGCGCCGCTGCTTGCCGACTCCGGCGCGCGTGCTGTATTCGTCTCGACACGCGCGCAGTACGACAAGATTGCCTCGATCCGCTCGTTAACGGCCCTCGAGCACATCGTCATCATGGACGACGACGACGTTCCGGGAGCGGTGAAATGCTCATCGCTGATCAACGGTTCAGGAAACGAACCGGAATTCCACCAGATCGCGCAGAGCGTCGAGCCGGGCGACCTCGCCACGCTCATCTACACGTCGGGCACCACAGGCGATCCCAAAGGAGTGATGCTGACGCATGGCAACATCGCGAGCAATGTCAACCATTCGACCGCGGAATTCGGCTTCCTCTCCACAGACTCCTGCATCTCGTTTTTGCCGCTCTCGCACATTACGGCGCGCCATCTCGACTACGCGCTCTACGCGCAGAACGTGACTGTCGCCTACTGTCCGTCGTTCGACTATTTGCCCACGGCTTTCGAAGCGGTGAAGCCTACAATCCTGGTGGCCGTTCCGCGCGTGTACGAGAAGGTTCGCCAGGTGGCTCTACAGCGGGCGTCAGGTTCGCCGGTCAAGCGGCGCATCTTCTCCTGGGCCATCCGCACCGGGGAAAAGTATCGGGATCACGTCGCCGCCGGCCGCCAACCTGGGTCGCCCGCGTGGAAAATTGCCGACGCGATTGTCTACAAGAAGCTCCGTTCAGGGTTCGGCGGCCGCGTTCGCTATTTCATCGCCGGAGGCGCTCCGCTCGGCATCGACACGGCCCACTGGTTTGCGTCCGCGGGCATTCGCATTCTCGAAGGCTACGGCCTCACGGAAACCTCGCCAGTTCTCGCCATCAACACACCCAACGCCAATCGCATGGGCTCTGTGGGCCGGCCATTGGCCAACGTCGAGTGCCTCATCGCCGAAGACGGCGAGCTGCTGGTGCGCGGCCCCAACGTCTTTCAGGGATACTGGCAGGGCCGCGGCAACGATGAGGCCTTCGATGCGGAGGGCTGGTTTCGCACGGGCGACATTGGGCACATCGACGAGGACGGCTTCCTCTTCATCACAGATCGCAAGAAGGAGCTGCTGAAAACCTCAGGCGGAAAGTTCATCGCGCCCCAACCCATCGAGAACAAGCTGAAAGCGAACATTCTCTTCGCGAACGCCGCGCTCGTCGGAGACCGGCACAAGTTTGCCTCGGCGCTGATTGCGCCCAACTTTGCCGCGCTCGAGCCGTGGGCTCAGGAACACGGCATCGTCGCATCCTCGCGCAGCGACCTCGTGGCCGACCCCAAAATCCGCGCCGAATACCAAACCATCATTGACCAGGTGAATGCATCCCTCGCAAATTTCGAGACGATCAAGCGATTCCGCCTCGTCCCCGACGAATGGACTCTCGAATCCGGTGAGCTGACGCCGAGCCTCAAGCTTCGCCGTCGCGAGATTCTGAAAAAATACGCCAGGGAAATTGCGGAGTTCTACGCGGACGAAGCGACTTCGAGCCGCTAGGGCGATGTGACGGATATCGCAATTCGAGTCCAGGGCGCTTTCGTAGAATAGGAACAATCCCCCTCGGAGGAAAACCTTGCCCGAAATGCCGCCGTTTCCGCTCACGCTCGATGGCTCGAGCCTTCTGCATCAGATGCTCCGCTTCGACTGGGGCGCCTGGCGCCGACTCGACTCGGTCGGCCGCGCTCGCGCCATCGCCGAAGCCACGGCGCTGCTGGAGCCGATGGAGCGCGGCAATGGCGCTGACCACCCCAGCCAAAGTGCCATCTATGCGCAACTCGGCCACAAGGGCGATCTGATGTTCGTCCACTTCCGCGATTCCATTGAGCAACTGGCGGCCGTCGAGCGCGATCTGGCTCGCACTGAACTGGGCAGCTATCTCCAGCCTGCACATTCGTATCTCTCCATCGTTGAGCTTGGCTTGTACGAGTCCTCCGTCAAAACCTATGCGGCGCTTGCACAGGAAGGCATCGAGCCGTTCAGCGAGCATTGGGACAAGCGCATTCAGGAGGTTGTCGAGCGCTCGGCCTCGGCGATGGCGGTGCGGCTCTTCCCGTCCATTCCGGAGACGAAGTACCTCTGCTTCTACCCCATGGACAAGCGCCGCGGCGAGCAGGTGAACTGGTACTCGGCGGCGATGCCCGACCGCGGCCGTATGATGCATGAACATGGCCTGATCGGCCGACGCTTCGCCGGCACGGTGCGCCAGATCATCTCCGGCTCCATCGGTCTCGACGACTGGGAATGGGGGGTCGATCTCTTCGCCGACGATCCCGGCGTCTTCAAGCGGCTCATTTACGAAATGCGTTTCGATGAGGCCAGCGCGCTCTACGGCCTGTTTGGGGCGTTCTATGTCGGCGTGCGCCTGCCTGTCGCCGAACTCGGCGCGTGGCTCAGCCTGGAAAAGCGATGAACCGCTCGCTGCCAGCTCCCCGTTACCGGCTACCCGTTGCCGTATGAAAGTCTTCCTTACCGGCGCTACCGGATTTGTCGGCAGCCACGTCGCCCGCGAAGTAGCTGCGCGCGGCGCCGATCTGCGTCTGCTCGTTCGCCGCACCAGCAATCTTTCGAATCTCGAAGGCCTCGCCGCTGAAACGGTCACCGGTGATCTGCTCGAGCCTGAGTCGATCCGCAGCGCCGTGCGCGGCTGCGACGCCATGCTCCACGTCGCCGCCGACTATCGCCTCTGGGTCCGCGATCCCGACGCGATGTACCGCGCCAACGTGGAAGGCACGCGGAGCCTGCTGCGCATCGCCCGTGAGGAAGGCGTCCCGCGCTGCGTCTACACCTCAAGCGTTGCCACGATGGGCTTCAAAACCGACGGCACGATCGTCGACGAATCGACGCCCGTTGCGCTCACCGACATGGTCGGCCATTACAAGCGCTCGAAATTCCTTGCAGAACAAGTTGCGATCGAAGCAGCACGCGGCAGCCAGTCCGTCCTGATCCTCAACCCGACTACTCCCATCGGTGCCAACGACCTGAAGCCAACGCCAACGGGACGCATCGTCGTCGACTTCCTGAACAGGAATTTCCCTGCTTACGTCGATACCGGCCTTAACCTCGTCGACGTGCGCGAAGTGGCTCGCACCCATGCCGACGCTGTCGATCCGGCTTTCGGACGCACTGGCGACCGCTACATCCTCGGGGGCGAGAACCTCACCCTCAAGCAGATTCTCGACAAAATGTCGGCGATCACCGGCCTGCCGTCGCCCACCATCAAGGTTCCGCATGCCGTCGCCATGGCCTTTGCCTACTTCGATGAGACCGTCACCGGCAAACTTCGCGGGAAGGAGCCGCGCGCGACCGTCGAGGCTGTACGGATGGGCAGGAAGATGATGTTTGCATCGTCAGCCAAAGCAGAGCGCGAACTGGGCTTCCGGGTCGTTCCCGTTTATCAGGCGCTGCGCAGTGCGATCGACTGGTTCCGCGAGCACGGATATGCGCCGAAAGGCTGACGGCCGATGTGCCAGGCATCCGGTTGCAGCGGCCTCTGCGGCGCGAAGGTGATCTTCTGCACCGCATGCTCGCCGCAGATAGCGGTCACCGTGACGCTCACCACCCGGGATGAAGCTGGAAAATTGGGCTGAACGTAACATAGGAGCATGGAATCAATCGGGCTGATCGCAGCGGTTCACCAGGAATTAAAACCTCTGGTGCGCGATTGGGAAAGGTGTACCGCTCTTTTTCGCGGCCAGGTCGGCTCGACCGAAGCCATCGCGATTGCCGCCGGCATGGGCACATCCGCTGCCCTTCGCGGCTGTGAAGCTGCCCTCGCGGCGGGACCCATCGACTCGCTTGTTTCGATCGGATACGCCGGGTCGGTTTCCTGCGGATTGCAGGCCGGCGCTGCGTACCCAATCCGCGAAGTCATCGACGCTGCCACCGGTGAGACTTTTCTCACACAATGCGAGAAAGGCCAGCGGCTTATCACGCTCGACCGCGTCGCCGGTCCTGACGAAAAGCGCCGGCTCGCTCTCGAACACAAAGCTGTCCTCGTCGATATGGAAGCCGCAGCAGTTGCACGCTTCGCTCGCGAGCACAATCTTCGCTTCCTCTGCTTCAAAGCCGTGACCGACGGACCCAACGACAAGTTGCCCGATTTCAATCGCTTTGTCTCGCCCAAAGGCGAGTGGTGCATGACGCCGTTCGTCACCTACCTTGCTTTCCATCCCCAGTACTGGGGCGCCGTTCGCAGGCTCGCCCGCAACAGTAATGCCGCTTCCCTCGACCTGGCGAATTTAGTTCACCGCTTTTTCGCCGGAACGCAGTAAATTAGCCCTTGGAGTTTTCATGGCGACCCTGTCCAGCAACGCCGTCGAGGAATCGGCTGAAATGATCCCATCCACCATGCGCGCCGCGGTCTACCGCGGCATCAACGACGTGCGGGTGGAGACCGTACCGGTTCCGCAAATCGGGCGCGGCGAAGTCCTGATCCGCGTCGCGGCCTGCGGGGTCTGTGGCACCGATCTGAAGAAGATTCACACCGGCTCTCATTCCGCGCCCCGCATTTTCGGCCATGAGACCGCCGGCACGATTGCAGCGCTGGGCGAGGGCGTAGAGAACTTCTCCATCGGCGACCGGGTGATCGTCTATCACCACACGCCGTGCGGCCACTGCTACTACTGCCGCAAAAAGACCTTCGCGCAGTGCAACGACTACAAGCGCGTCGGCTGCACCGCAGGGTTCGAGCCTTCCGGCGGCGGATTCGCCGAATATGTGCGCGTAATGGACTGGATCGTCCGCCGCGGCCTCGTCAAAATTCCCGATCACGTGCCCTTCGAGCAAGCGGCCTTCATCGAGCCGGTGAACACGGTGCTGAAGGGGGTCCGCCGTCTCGATCTCGCCCCCGACGAAACGGTCCTTGTGATCGGCCAGGGACCGATCGGCATCCTGCTGGCTGCGCTCTCCGCGCGGACCGGCGCTAAAGTTCTCACCTCAGACCTCTATGCTGATCGCCACAAGCTCGCCGCGCACTGCGGCCTGCACAACCCCATCGACGCCAGCCGCGAAGACGTCGTCGCCGCGGCGCACGCCGCCAGCGAGGGCCGCGGAGCCGACGCCGTGATCCTCGCCGTCGGCGGCAATGGGCTCATCAACACCGCCATCAAGGCGGCACGCCCCGGAGGCCGCGTCCTGCTCTTCGCCCAGACCCAGTATGGGGAAGCCACCTTCGATCCCGCGGTCGTTTGCATGGACGAAGTCACGCTTCTGGGCTCCTACAGCTCCTCTTTCGAGATCGAGGCGGACGTCGAAGAGGTCGTCTTTGACGGCTATCGGAAGGGTTTCGACCTTACTCGGCTCATTTCGCACAGCTTCCCGATCGAAGACTCGGTGGAAGCCATCCGCATCGCCTCCACACCCACCGCCAGTTCCATGAAAGTTTTCATTCGCCCGTAACTCCCCCGCGTTTGAGACAATGGTAGAGATGGCAGCGCAAATGACAGCCGCGGTGCTTCACGGCCGCGAGGACCTGCGGATCGAACAGGTCCCCATGCCCAAGGCCGGCCCGGGCGAAATCGTCGTGCGCGTGCACGCCGCTCTCACCTGTGGAACTGACCTCAAAGTTTACCGTCGCGGCTACCACGCCCGCATGCTCAAGCCGCCCATCCCCTTTGGACATGAACTGGCCGGCACCGTGCACGAGGCAGGCAAAGGCGTCACGGGATTCCGCAAAGGAGACCGCGTCGTAGCGCTCAACTCCGCGCCTTGCGGCGATTGCTACTACTGCCGCCATAACCAGGAAAACCTCTGCGATAACCTGCTGTTCAATAACGGCGCGTATGCGGAATATCTCCATATCCCGGCGCGCATTGTTTCGAAAAACACCCTGCGCATTCCCACCGGCATTCCGTTTGAGCATGCGGCCCTGACAGAAGCTCTGGCTTGCGTGGTCCGCGGCCTGGATGAGTGCGAGCCGCAAAAGGGCGATACGCTGGCCGTCATCGGCGGAGGCCCCATCGGCCTGATGTTCATGCACGTGGCGGAGCTTTACGGGCTCCGCGTGATCGCGGTCGTGAAGCGCGACGAGCAGGTCGCCGCTGCTCGTACCTTCGGCGCTTCAGAGGTGGTTCAAATCACCTCTGTTCCTGATCCCATCGCCGCCGTGCGCGCCCTTACGCCGCATAGCCGCGGCGTAGACATCGCCGTGGAAGCCGTCGCCACGCCGCTGGCCTGGCAGTGGGCTGTCGATATGGTCCGCAAAGGCGGCACGGTCAACTTCTTCGGCGGATGCGCCGCGGGCACCAAGGTCGAACTTGATACGAACCGCCTGCACTACAACAACATCACGCTGCGCGCCAGCTTCCACCACACGCCGGAAGCCGCGCGCAAAGCCTTCGATCTGATCGTGAGTGGGCGCTTCCGCTGCAGCGACACGATCACCAGCCGCGCTCCGCTCTCTGACCTCAATCGGGTCTTCCGCCGCCTCATGAACCGCGCCGGCGACATCAAGACGGCGATCATTCCGTAGGATTTTGAACCGCCTCGCCGATGCCAGTCGACGCCAGCCAGCACGAACTGATCGAAAAGGGATGGGCCGCGCTCCCGCCGGAGTATCGCATCCCTGTGCACGCGCCTACGCTCGAGCAGGCGCTCGCGTGGTGCCGCCGCCTTGCGGAGTCGCACTACGAGAACTTCCACGTCGCCTCCTGGTTTCTGCCGAAGCGCTTTCGTCCACATTTCCACGCGATCTACGCGTACTGCCGCGTTTCGGACGATCTCGGAGACGAAGTCGGCGACCGCGATGCTTCCCTTGCCCTGCTCGACCTTTGGGGCGCCGAACTCGACGCCTGCTATCGCGGTGAGGCCCGCCACCCTGTCTTTGTCGCACTGGCCGAGACCATCCGTGCCTGCGACATTCCCAAAGAGCCGTTTGCCGATCTACTCATAGCCTTCCGTCAAGACCAGACGGTCACGCGTTACGCGACCATGCAGGATGTTCTCGGTTACTGCCGCTATTCCGCGAATCCAGTCGGGCGACTCGTTTTGTACGCGTGCGGCTATCGCGATGCGGAGCGATTCGCGCTCTCCGATCAGACCTGCTCCGCGCTGCAGCTCGCGAATTTCTGGCAGGACATTCGCGTCGATTACGGCAAGGACCGCATTTATCTGCCGCGTGAAGATATGGATCGCTTCGGCGTCGACGAAGCCTCGATCGCCGCCGGCCGCTTCACACCGCAGTTTCGCGACCTGCTCCGCTACGAAGTCGAAACCGCGCGCCGCATGTTCCACGCGGGATTGCCGCTGATTGGCATGGTGGACCGCGAACTGGCCCTTGACCTCGATCTCTTCTCGCGCGGCGGCCTCGAGATTCTCCGCGCCATCGAGCGCCAGGACTACGATGTGCTCCGTGCCCGGCCTTCCATTTCCAAATCGCGCAAGGTGGCTCTTCTGCTCACTGCCCTCTTGGGCCGGCTCTTCGCACGACCCGCTTCCGGCCGGGTTGGAGGACGAGCCGCTTGAGCGCAGCCTCCGCCGGCCCCTCCGAGGAACGTCTTGCTCTCGCGTACGCGGCCTGCATCGCCATCGCCCGGCGCGAGGCAAAGAATTTCTACTACTCATTTCGCGCCCTTCCCCGCGCCAGGCGCGACGCCATCTGCGCCGTCTACGCTTTCATGCGCCACGCCGACGACATCTCCGACGACGAATCGCGCACCCGCGAGCAGCGGCGCGCCGACCTCGACGCGTGGCTGGCCGCATGGCATGAAGCTGCGGCCGGCGGAACCACGAACGATCCGGTCTTTATCGCGCTGGCCGACGCAAGGGTGCGGTTCAACATCCCGCTCGAACTGCTCGATCAGCTCGTCCACGGCACATCGATGGACCTCGACGCCCCTCGCGCGGACGGCGGCACGTGGGACACCTACGCCACCTTTGAGGAACTGCGCCAGTATTGCTACTACGTCGCCTCGGTCGTGGGCCTGGTGTGCATTCGCATCTTCGGTTACTCCGACCCCCGAGCCGAAAAGCTCGCCGAGGAGACCGGCCTCGCCTTCCAGCTCACCAACATCCTGCGCGACGTGAAAGAAGACGCGGAACGCGGGCGCGTCTATCTTCCGCTGGATGAAATGGCCCGCTATGGTGTCTCGCTCGATGAAGTTGCCGCTCTCCGGCATGGCAGCCAGATGACCGCGCAGCAGCGCGCGCTGCTCGAAAGCATCGCCATGCACGCCGAAGCGGGGTACAAATCCGGACGGGAGCTCCTGCCTCTCATCGACGCCGATGCCCGTCCCGCGCTCTGGGTCCTTATCGCCATCTACCACGATCTGCTAAGCCGCATCGAGCGCCGGCGGTACGACGTCTTCACGGAGCGCGTGCGCGTCCCTACCGCGACACGCATCGGCATTCTCCTCCGTGGGCTGATTCGGATTGGCTTCAATCGCATGCTGGGGCGCCGATGACCGCAGGCGCCACTTCGCAGCCTACCCGCACCGTCGCCGTGGTTGGCGGAGGCCTCGCCGGCATTGCGGCCGCCTGCGCCCTTGCTGACGCGGGCTACCGCGTCCATCTGCTGGAGCGCCGCCCCTACCTCGGCGGCCGCGCGTCGTCGTACGAGCATCCAGGCACCGGCGAGGTCATCGACAACTGTCAGCACGTCCTCATCGGCCGCTGCACTGCACTCATCGATCTCTACCGCCGGCTCGGCGCGACGGACAGCATTCGCTGGTACGACCAGTTCACGTTCCTCACGCCCGGCGGCGAGGCGTCTGTCATCCAGCCCGGATTTTTGCCCGCGCCGTTCCACTCCACGTTCGCCTTTTTGCGCGCGCCCGCATTCTCGATCGCCGACAAGCTCAGCATTGCGCGGGGGCTCAGCGAGTTCCTGCGCGGGCTGCCGCCAGATTCCAGCGAGGAATTTCTCCACTGGCTTCGCCGCCATGGCCAGACGGAACGCGCCATCACACGCTTCTGGCATCCCGTGCTGGTGAGCGCGCTCAACGAAGATCTCGACCGAATCTCCGTCCATTACGCGGCCAAGGTTTTTCGCGAATCTTTCCTGCTGTCGCCGCAGGCGGGACAGATGGGCATTCCCGCCATTCCGCTCAGCGAGCTTTACGGCCGCGCTATCGACTATCTGCGCGCTCGATCGAGTGAGGTCTCGCTGCGCACCAGCGTCACGGCTCTCGCTCCCTCGGGCAACGGCTGGAACATTACAGCGGGAGATCGCAACACTGCCGCCGACGCGGTCGTTCTCGCACTGTCGTTCGAGGCCATGGCTGCGCTGCTGCCTGCCCTGCCGCAGAATCCCGCAGCCGAAGAGCTTGCGGCTCGACTGGCTCAGTTCGAGCACTCACCCATCACCGGCATCCATCTGTGGTTCGATCGCGAGATCACCTCGCTCGATCACGCTGTTCTGCTCGACACCACGATTCAGTGGCTGTTCAACAAATCGCGGCTGCAGCCGGCGCATCGCGCAGCCGGCGAACACTACCTCGAACTGGTGGTCAGCGCGTCGAGGTCGCTTGTCGCGATGCAGCGCCAGGAGATTATCGATCTCGCCCTCCGCGAACTGGCGCAGTTTTTCCCGCGCGCCAGCCCCGCGACCCTTGTCAAGGCTGCCGTCGTTAAGGAAGTCCGCGCGACCTACTCCATCCGCCCCGGCCTTGACCGAATCCGGCCGACTTCGGTTAGCCCATGGCCTGGTGTATTCCTCGCCGGCGATTGGACGGCCACAGGATGGCCCGCCACGATGGAGGGTGCCGCCCGCAGCGGCTATTTTGCCGCGGAAGCCGTCGATCGCCTCTTTGGCGGCACACACGCGTTTACGGTCCCGGAGCTGCCGTCGTCGGGCCTGATGCGCTTGTTTACCCGATAGTTAGGCGAAAAATATTCCGCAAAATCTGCAGCTTTCCAGGGGTCATTTCCGCGCCCTTCCGGAATGCTATCCCCCCTATTTGGTGTGAGTTACTAAGGATTTAAATAAACATTTTGTCATCAGCCCGCAATCTGCGATTATGGAGTCGCCTCTCGCGATGAGAAAACCCCTGGGATGGATTCAGGGTTTCTAACAAGGTGCAGAAGCGGATTCATGGGCTTTTTCCATATGCACGAACTGCTAGCGCACATTTCGGCAATCAGCAACTACGTGCCGGCTATCCTCATCACGCTCGGCGTGGTGGTCCTGGTCGGCTGCGCGATTGGCTGCGTGTGCTCGCCCTGCGAAGAGAAAGACGAACTCTTCCACCGCAAGACCTACTGATCCTTACGCGGCCAAAGCCCGAGCAATTTCCTCGCCATCGGGAGATCCTAATCCTGTGCACGGATCCCATCCAAGGCCGGCTGAATAGGCGCCGTTGTTGCCCTGCGTGATGTCGTTGAAGTCGGATTCATCGCCGTAAAGCGTTGGATTGACGAATCCAACCGGCGATCCCTTGATCTGATTGATAAGGGCGATGAGCGCTGCCCATAGCGGAGCCACCGCGCTCGTCCCACCCACCACCTCCTGCTGCCCGTCGACGAGGATGTTGTATCCCGTTCCCGGCGACGCATCGCCGGCAACATCCGGCACGCCGCGCCCGCTGCCCGCAAATCCGGCCACGCCGCTCTGCCAAGTGGGCACGGGAAAGACCGTGCTATATCCTCCGCCGGTGGCGCCGCCCTCCGATCCGTCGTTCCATACGGTCTCGCTGGCGATCGCGGTTCCGTTCGCTTCCAGCGCCGTTCCGCCGCAGGCCAGCACGTGCGGGCTCGAGGCGGGAAAATCCACGTGATTCTGCCCGTCGCTGACGCCGTCGGACGACCCGTTGTCTCCCGCCGCGACGGTGATCGTCACACCGAGCGCCGCCGCCGACTGGCACGCGTTATCCAGTGCAGTCATCGACGACTGCGCCCAGCTCGACTCCGGCCCACCCCAGCTGATCGACAGTACCGACGGCTTGTTGGTCGTGTCATGCACGGCTGTCGTGATGGCGTCGATGAACCCTTGATCCGTATTCGGCGTGAAATACACCGCAATTACCGCGCCCGGCGCAATGGACCCAGCCACTTCGATGTCGAGCGCCACTTCGCCGTCCGCGCTGTCGGCCGTCGTCGGTGAGTTCGTCCCGCCATCCACCGAAACGGCGACCACCGTTGGCGTCGCGAGCCCCAGGCCCTGAAAATAGGTGTCGAGATCGCTGGGGTTGTATCCGCCTCCCAGTTCCAGAATCCCGATTGTCTGTCCCGCGCCGTTGCCCGTCGTCGGAAAACTGTAGAGTTGGGCTACTTGCGGGGGATTGAAGGACGCTGCCTGCGCTGGATTCGGCGCAACACCTGTGCCCTGTGCCCGATCATTCAGAAACCGGATGTGCGGCTTCGCCACTGGCCGCGCGTCCAGGCCCAGCACTGCCTCGACCAGCGGCGCGTGGGTATCCGGCATCGACACCTGGCCGCTGAATCCGTGATAGCGCCGGCCTGTACCCGCCTCCTCGTAGTCATTCAGCTCCACGCCGAAAGCCTGCTCCATCGCCTGCGCCGGACCACGCAGCACCAGCGTCCGTCGCGAAAGGCTGGACGCGGATTCATCCACCGCGAGCCCGTTTTGGTGGGCGAACTGGCGCAGCGCATCGAAGTCGGCGGGATCGGCCGCATACTGCTGATCGAATTCTTCGTGGCTGAGAATGCGGCCGCCCAGCGCGCTCACGCTCAGCGGATTCTTCCGCTTGACGATCAGCGAGACGCTGATGATCTGTTGGCGAGCGGTGCGGCCGGCGCTGGTTGCGTTTTTGGGGGCGACCCGTTCTGACCTGGGCAGGACGACGCGCTTCTGAGCGGGGGAACTCATCGCTTACCTCCTGGTTGTTCCGTCATCGTATCGCAAACCGATGAGTGGCGGTCCACAGGCTCGGCAAGCTCGTGGGACGGCGAGTCGGCACATCGGGCTCCCAGTCAACAGTCTGGCAAGTTCTGCTGACAGTCCTTTGCTGAACTCTTTTCGCGGACGGCCCCCTGCTGGCTTGTAGCGAGCAAGGCTCGCTACAGCGGAATATTCCCATGCTTCTTAGGCGGATTCTTCTCGCGCTTCCCTTCCAGCATGGCCAGCGCCGAGATCAGGCGCTTCCGCGTCTCCCGCGGCAGAATCACCGCGTCGACATAGCCGCGTTCAGCCGCCACGTAGGGATTTGCGAACTGCTCGCGAAATTCATGAACCCGCGCCGCCCGCGCCTCGGCGAGAACCGCCGCCTTCTGCTCCTCGCTGAGCGGCCCTTCGCGCTCGGAGGCCAGTTTCACCGTCTCCTGCAGTTCGCGTCCGTAGACGATGTTCACCGCGCCCTCGGGGCCCATGACGGCGATTTCAGCGGTCGGCCACGCCAGGTTCACGTCGGTGCGGATATGTTTCGAACTCATGACGCAGTAGGCGCCGCCATACGCCTTGCGCGTTATCACCAGCAGCTTCGGTACCGTCGCTTCAGCAAAGGCATAAAGCAGCTTCGCCCCGTGGCGGATGATGCCGCCGTACTCCTGCTGCGTGCCCGGCAGAAATCCCGGCACGTCTTCAAGCGTGATGAGCGGGATATTGAACGCGTCGCAGAAGCGCACAAACCGCGCACCTTTCACGCTGGCATTGATGTCGAGCACTCCGGCCAGCACCGCCGGCTGGTTGGCCACGATCCCCACCGGCTGCCCGTTCATCCGCGCGAAACCGACTACGATATTGCGCGCAAAGTGCTCGTGCACTTCGAAGAAATATTCATCGTCGACGATGTGGTGGATCACGTCCTTGATGTCGTACGGCTGGTTCGACTCCGCCGGCACAACCGAATCCAGCTCCGGGTCTGCGCGATCCGCTGGATCCGTCGTCGCTCGCCGCGGGGCATCGTCCAGGTTGTTCGATGGCAGGAAGCTGAGTAGCTCACGGATCATCGCCAGGCACTCCGAGTCGTCGTGCGCCATGAAGTGCGCGACACCGGAGATTTCGTTGTGCGTTGTTGCGCCACCTAGCTCTTCCTTTGTCACTTCTTCATGCGTGACGGTTTTGATCACGTCGGGACCGGTGACGAACATGTACGAAGTCTTGTCGACCATGAGCGTGAAGTCGGTGATGGCCGGCGAGTAGACGGCGCCGCCCGCGCACGGTCCCAGAATCGCCGAGATCTGGGGCACCACTCCGCTCGCGAGTGTGTTGCGCAGGAAGATATCGGCGTACCCGGCGAGCGACACGACGCCTTCCTGGATCCGAGCCCCGCCCGAATCGTTCAGCCCGATGAGCGGCGCGCCCACGCGCATGGCCGTATCCATTAACTTCACGATTTTGGCTGCGTTAGATTCGGAGAGCGATCCGCCAAACACGGTGAAATCCTGGGCGAAGACGAAGACCGTGCGGCCGTCGATCTTGCCGTAGCCGGTCACGAACCCATCGCCCGGGATGCGCTTCTCCTGCATCCCGAAATCAGTGCAGCGATGTATCACCAGCCGGTCGGTCTCCTCGAAGGTCCCCTCGTCGAGCAGCAGCTCGATGCGCTCCCGCGCGCTTAGCTTCCCTTCTTTGTGCTGGCGCTCGCGCCGCTCCGCGCCGCCGCCCTCTGCGGCCAGCTTGTTCCGCCGCTCCAGTTCTTCCAGTAAATGCTTTTCCATCGAAGGGGATTATAGCGGCCACGCCCACAGCGGGATTCTTCCGCGCATCAATCCGCCCGGGGAGAGTTTCGGATCTCAGGAGTTGCGCCAGCGATCCACTGGTGCAGGCGCTGCCTGAGAAAATGCGTCTGCAGGCTCTTTTTCAGGTCGGAACCATGGAAGTCCAGCAGCTGAAGATCTGCGAGCACGGCCAGAATCTGGTGGTCCTCCGCGCCTGGAACTCCGATTGACGTGCCGCGAAAAATGGGGTTCTTCCGGCACCGGATGCGTTTCGCTTCCAAGAGAAATGCGTTCGGGTTGGTGCTGGTCACTCCCGCGTAGTCAAAGTAGGGCCCGTCCTCAACTCGCAGACCGGGCTGGATGAATCCTTCGATGATGATCTCCGCATCGTCCGGGACCTCCAGGTCGACCCGTTCGCAGCGGACTAGCTGGAGCGGGTTCTGAAGCAAGGCGCCCGCCAGTTCAAATTCATCTGTGCCGAAGGGACAGCCGGCGGCGGCGGCAAGGATCACCGGCTCCTCGACGCCGATGGCGACCGCCATGGGGAGGGGACTTCCCGCCTTCTCTGCGAGGGCAAGATGGCGCCTGAGATGGCTGCCGGGAGAGGTGCTCACGGTGGCGTGGTTCCGGTCCAGCACCTGCATCCGATAAACGCCAACGTTGCGAACGCGCGTCTCGGGATCGCGAGTGACGTTGATATGCCACGTGCCCAGATACCGCGTCCCGTCGCTCTCGTTCCAGTGAGGAACCGGAAGTCGCAGCAGATCGACATCATCCCCTTCCTCCGTGTTCCGAGGCAGAGTACTTGTCGACAGGATGGCAGGCGGAATGGGCACAGCGATTCTGCGCCTGAGCTCCGCGTTGAGATCCGCGCGAGGAATTGCGGGATCCAGTCCCAGAGCCAGCGCGATCAGAGAAAGATCGCGCTGGCCATTCGTGAAGACCCGCTGGCCGGGATAGTCGACGATGTTCTCAAACAGCAGCGGCGACCGGCTCTCCCGGGTTCGCTTTCCGATCTCGTAGCGCCAGTGCGTTGACTCCTGCACCCGCTCCAGCAGGCCCCGATTGTAGAGCAGGTGGAGAAACGCTCGCAGACTACCCTGCTGCGCTGCAAACGAGTCGTCAGGCGGCACAGCATCGGCTTCCGCCCGGCAAGCGGTTGCCGCCTGGACGGCTTCGTTCATCGATTCACCAGTGCATCGTCGCTCACCGGAACGGCCACATTCACCGTCTGCACTCTCTCCCTCAGCAGCTTCGCCGCGCGCTTCGCAAAATACGTGATGATGATGTCAGCTCCTGCCCGCCGAATGCAATTCAGCGCTTCCATCATCACTCCGTCGCGATCCAGCCGCTTCATCTGCGCTGCGGCATCGATCATGGCGTACTCGCCGCTCACGTCGTAGGCGGCCAGGGGCATCCTGAACTCCTGCTTCGCGCGATACACCACGTCCAGGTAGAACAGGGCGGGCTTCACCATGACGATATCCGCACCTTCTTCGATGTCCAGAGCAATTTCGCGCATCGCCTCGTCGGAGTTGCAGGGGTCCATCTGGTGGGTCTTTTTGTCGCCGAAGGAGGTTGCAGATTGCGTGCCGTCTCGGAAAAATGGATCGAACAGCCGGGACGCAAACTTCGCGGAGTATCCCATGATGGGCAGATTATGGAAACCGCCCGTGTCCAGCGCCCTGCGAATCGCCGCAATCTGACCGTCGAGCATCGCCGCGGGCGCAACCATGTCGCTTCCCGCCTCAGCATGCGAGAGCGCGATCTTAGCGATGAGTTTCAAGGACGCATCGTTGTCGAGATATCCGTCTCTGAGGATGCCGCAGTGCCCATGGGTCGTGTATTCGCAGGCACAGACGTCCGTGATCACAATCAGACCAGGAACCGCATGTTTCAGAGCGCGCACCGCTTCCTGCACGATGCCGTCGCCTGCATAGGCCCCGGAAGCCGCCAGGTCCTTCGATTCGGGAACTCCGAAGATCAGCACCGCCGGGATGCCAAGGTCGCGCGCCTCCACGGCCTCTTCCACGAGCGAATCAATGGACAGATGATAGTTGCCTGGAAGGGAGGCTATCTCCCGTCTTACTTTGCTTCCCGAAACTGCGAATAACGGCAGGACAAAGTTTCCTGCAGAGAGTTGTGTTTCGCGGACCAACCCACGCATCGCTTCGCGCGTGCGCAGCCTTCTGAGCCTTTGTATTGGGAATCCCACGGTCTTTTTCCTTTCTTCTGGTCGTTCGCCGGGGGAGGCGCGATGCGCGGAAACATCTTTCCACTCTTTCGGACTTTATCGTCAGGCCTGCAGCCGCTATCCGAAAGCGTCCACACGCGGAAGGTCATGCCCGCGACGCGGGCTGACAGTATCTCAATTGAGAATGAATAAAGATGTGATGCGAATCACAGCTCAGCGAAACCCGCGAGAAACCTGGCGTGCGATGGCCTCAGTCGCGGGCCATCTTTCCGGATGGGGACATCCGCAACGAGGGAACAACCCGAATCATTGCCGGCGTCTTATGCGCAGGAAGGGCATCATGGCAGATCTGCCGAATCTCCTGCTCCAGCTTCGCAATCCGGGTTTCTGCCGATTCTTCCTCTTTGAGAACGACATCAGCGATGACTATGGAACCGGTAACCGGATTCTCTCTGGCGTAAACCCGGCACATGGATACCTTCGGATGGCGGTGAACAACGGCCTCCACTTCCTCGGGATACACTTTGAGGCCGCCCACGTTCATGCGACCATCGCGGCGGCCGACGAAGAAGTACCGATCGCCTCTCCGTTCGATCAGATCCCCGGTGTCGACGAAACCCTCGGCATCCTTGAGGGGAATCACCTGCTTACCCAGAAATCGGCTGGCTGTGCGCCCGGAGCGAACGCGCAGCGTGCCTGACTCGATCTTCATATCGACACCGGGCACGCTGCGAAGGGTCGATACAGGAAATCCGTCGGCGCCATCCGTCACTTCAAAAACGGTTCCTGCCTCCGATGATCCGAAGGCATGCACAATCCGGGCCTGAGGATAGGTCTCCCGCAGCCGATTGAGGAGTGCCTGATCGACGGCTTCGCCCGAAAGTCGCACGTATCCGGGCGCAATGCACCGGGCTGTTCGGCTCATCAGCACGCGTCGCCACTGTGAAGGTGTCCCGGAGATATGCGTTATGCCTGCCGAGCCGGCGCGTTCGAGAAAATCGGCAGTCGAGTCCGACAGGCTGGGAAGAACGAGAGGGCAACCGGCCACTGCGGCCCGCAAAAAAACCTGCATCCCACCGAAGCGGCGCGTGTCATAGAGGGTGCCCCAGACCATATCGCGCGGAGCGGCGCGATTCGTGTCGATGGCGCCAATCAGGCTCGACAGTGTATGGGCGAGCAGTTTAGGAGGCCCCATCGTGCCCGAAGTCAACACGACCCATTCGGTTTCCAGCTGAGAGTCGCGATCGTATTGGACGGACACGAGTTTGTCGATGTTCGGAACAATTCGGCGAATCCCCGGATGGCCACTTGCTGATTCCGGAAGATCGGTCACGATAGCGTCCGCCGCCGTCGCTTCGACGACCGAGGCCAGCGAATTCAGCGACAGTTCCTGCGTACAGATCGTGACGCGGGCGGCAATGCCATCCAGTTCCAGAAGAGCAACGCCCGTGGTCAGCGGGCTCTCCGTCATCAGAACGACGGAGCGGCCGCGCAGCTCCGGTCCCTGGCAATCGAGGATCGATGCATGCAAGAGGTTGCGGCGGGATATGCGCCGGTCCCGATCTGCGATATACGAGTTCGAATGGCCGGATGATGCGGAAAGAAAATCCCAAAGCGATGAGAGGCCCGTGAGCAACATGGCTCGAAAGCCTAACAGGACCTCGAAGGCCGTTCTGTGCCGTACATCACGTAATTCTGCTCAGCTATCAGTTCGTCCTCAGGCATTGACAGGCGTCAACCGTCGAAGGCAGAGCGGTGCCGACCTAGAAATTCGGCTACGAGGCTGCCGTAAAGTCATACCCTGCCGGCCGGGGTGACGCGAAGGTAACTGACCCACACCGAAAAATTCTTACCTCCGGCACGCTCGCCACTACATTCGAAGGCGGCCTAGCCTACAATTCTTCTCGAAATCCACTTTGGGGAGTTGGAACGATGAATCGAACCCCGCTGGTTGTTCTCATTGCCTTGGCCTCCTGCGCGCTGCTTTTGCCAGCGGCTCCGGTGCAGGCGCAGGTCCGCAGCCTGCCCAAGCTGGGCGCGCCCGTCCCCGACTTCGTAACCGCCGAGAAGCACAAAGAATGCTCCACCGGACCCGGCCATAAGGACCCGTGCGCCGAGATCGACATCGAAAAGATCCGCTACATCGTCGGATGGGATGCGCAGACGAAAGCGGTCACCTGGCTGTTCACCGACGACCGTCGCCTGGTCACCGATACGCAGCTCGCCGTCGGCAACTCCTGCCATCTCGTGCAGGACTCCGGCGCCCACGACTCCACGGTGCCATACCTCAAATGGATCATTGATCCGCGCTGGAAAGGTCCTGCCACGAGCCTGACCGGCAACGCCATATGGTATGCCGCCCTTCAGAAGCAGCCGTTCGATGACACCTACGGCTCCATCGTCGGGTTCGTGCAGAGTGCGTATTTGCCGGTGAAGCCGTAAGACGTGGACTGTGGCCTGCGGCGGTTCACCATACTGCGGCAGTAGAATACATTTTTGCCCAGGGGTCGCGGCTGAGGCGGCGCTTCCAGCGTGCGAAATCCACGAGGCGGAACACCGGCCGCTCACCGGCCTTCAGTTCCGGCCACGACAATGGTAGAGCCACAGGCGCGCCTTCGCGCGCGCGTGGGGAATACGGCGCAATTGACGTGGCTCCGCGCTCGTTTCGGAGATAGTCGAGATAGATCTTGCCCTTGCGCGCCGATTTCGTCATGCGCGTGAGATACAGCGAGCGGTCCTCAGCTTCCATCGTGAGCACCAGTTCATGCGCGAACTCCTTCACCTCGGGCCACGCGTGCCGGGGCTTGAGCGGGGCCACGACGTGGAGGCCCTTTCCGCCGGTCGTCTTCAGGAAAGGCTCGAGGCCAGCGGATTTCAGCCTGCGCCGGACCTCTTCGGCCGCGGCAGCGACCGCTTTCCAGGGAAGGTCCGGATCGGGATCGAGATCGATCACCAGCCGGTCGGGCTTTTCGAGCGAGTCATTGCGCGATCCCCAGATGTGGATCTCGAGGACGTTCGACTGCGCCATCGCAATCAGCGCTTCGGGCGTGGAGAGCGTGATGTAGGGCTCCGGCTTGCCGGTCTTTTTGTCGATGACATCGACACTCTCGATCGAGGAGGGAAGCGTGGGGTTCACATGCTTCTGGAAGAAGCTCGTTTTGCCGACGCCGTCGGGGCAGCGCACGATCGATAGCGGCCGGCCGGCAATCTGCGGCAGCATGTGCGGCGCAATGGCGGCGTAGTACTCCGCCAGACCCTGCTTGGTGAGGCCGGAGGCCGGATCCAGCACCTTGTCAGGATGCGTGAGGCGAATGGGCAAATTGGCAGCCGCGGCGGGCTTCGCAACCGAGCGCTCGGGCTCGCTTCGCGTCTTCTTCGCGCGCGCGGACGGCATGCGCCTGGCTGCGGCGCTTGCAGTCTGGACCGAAACTTGCCTCTCCTCTTCGCGGCGGACGGAATTGGCCGGCTTGTCCTCGCGCAGGCCTTTGAAGGCAGCCTGCCGCACCAGATTGTCGGCGGTCCAGTTGGAGAATGTCACCTGCGCGACGAGTTCCGGCTTTACCCAGGTAACGCCGCGGCTCACTCCCGGCGGCAGTTCATGGAATGGAACTGTCTTCGTGTGCAGTTTCTCCAGCCGATCGCGCAGGCTGCGATGTGTTTTCTGCGTGAAGCCGGTCCCGGTGCGGCCGGCGTAGATCAGCTTGCTACTCCGGTAGTACCCGAGGATCAGCGCGCCGACGCCGTAGGCTCCGTTCGACGGCACCGTGAAGCCGCCGATGACGAGTTCCTGCTCGCGATAGCACTTGTGCTTGAGCCACGTGTTGCTCCTGCCAGAGACGTATTTGGCCTGCGCGAGTTTGGAGATGATGCCCTCGGCGCCCAGCTTGCAGGCGTGCTCGAAAATGGTTTTGCTGCTGCCGGTCATGTGTTCGCTGAGGCGAATCGTTCCATTGGGTGGAAGATCGTCGAGGAGTTCGCTCAGGATCCTCTTTCGCTCGATCAGCGGGAGATCACGCAGGTTGCGACCGTCGAGGTGGAGGATGTCGAAGACAAAGTAGTTCAGCTGATGGCGGGCGCCTTCCTGAAAGGCGGCCTGCAGCGAGGCGAAGCTCGTCGTGCCGTCGCTGTCGAGCACGACCACTTCGCCGTCGAGCAGCACCGAACGCACCGGCAAAGCTTCGACCGCGCTCGCGACGGTGCGCATGCGATGGGTCCAGTCGAGCGAGGTGCGGGTGAGGAGTTGAGCTCGCGAACCGGAACGAGAAGTGCGGTCGCGCTCTAGGCGGGCTTCGATGCGGTAGCCGTCGAGCTTCAGTTCGTGCACCCAGTCATCACCCGTAGGCGCAGAGGGAGTGAGCGAAGCGAGCTGGGGTGCGACAAACTTCGGCAGCGATTCTTTAGGCGCGCGCACAGATATTTCCAAAGGGCGCGCCGATGCCGGCTTGTGCGGCGCAGGTTGCGGCTCCTGCGCGGCGGGCCGGATCGGCTTCACGCTGCGATTTCCGCCCTCGGCTCGGTTGGAATTCCAGACAGAATCCTTCGCCTCGGCCACCTCCTCCAGGCTGCGGCCTGTCTGCGCGCTGTCTGGCTCGGATTCGGTGATGGGAGGATCGCCTTCTCCCCGCGCTTCCTCATCGCGCTCCTTCATCAGCAGCCAGTTTGGCTTCGTCGGATCGCCGAACTTGCTGTGCATGCGCACCAGCACCCAGTGACCGTGCAGCTTATCTCCATTCAGAATGAACTTCAGATTCCCTTTGCGCAGGCCTTCGTCGGCATCGCCCACCGGCTGCCAGGTTCCGCGATCCCACACGATCACCGTGCCGCCGCCATACTGGCCTTTGGGGATGATGCCCTCGAAATTGCGATATTCGAAGGGATGGTCTTCCACCTGCACGGCGAGACGCTTATCCGCAGGATTGAGGCTGGGGCCTTTCGCAACCGCCCAGCTCTTGAGCACGCCATGGAGTTCGAGGCGGAAGTCGTAGTGGAGGCGGGTGGCTGCGTGTTTCTGGATCACAAAGGCCAGCCCGGATCTCGCGCGAGGCGCGCGCGCAGGAGCCCGCTGCCCCGCCGGCTCCGGCGTCACGCCGAAATCACGCATCGAGCGATAGCGCGCGAGACCCGGCTTCGCGGGACTGCGCCGCGATCCCGAGGTGTGAGCTTTTCGTGGGCTCATGATTTTTGTGAGCTCATGATCGGAACATTACGCCGATTTCCGGCGTTTCTCGCGGCCACGGGCAGTGACGAGCTTCAGACCCGCGTTTCCGGCGCGAGCCTCGCCCGTCGTTCCATCGGCGCGCACGGAGGGCTTCTTTTTTCCGCCCGTTTCGCCAACGCTTTGGCGCAGCGCGTCCATAAGGTTGACGACCTTGCCGCGCGGCTCCTCATGTCGTTCTTTGGGCAGCGGCACATGCTTCAGCTTCGCCTCGACCAGTTCGTGGAGGGCCGCCTCGTAGTTGTCTTTGAACCGCTCGGGATCGAAGGCTGCGGAGTTGCGCTTGATCAGTTCCTTCGCCAGGGCAAGCTGATCGCGGTCGACCTTGTGCTCCCTGATGTCCGCGAAGTATTCCTTCGCGCTGCGCAGCTCTTCAGTGAAGTGCAGCAGATACGCCATCATGCCGCGCAGCTTCGGATCGAAGGGTGCGCCGATGCCCACCAACCTCTCGCGGCCGCCAACGGCAAACTTGCCCAACCCGAGCGTCTTCGTCTCTTCGAGCGCTTCGCGCACGACAGCAAACGCCTCGGCCTGCGATGCGTTTTCCGGGAGCACGAAGTAGGGCTTCTCAAAGAATGCGGGATCGACCTTGTCGACATGCACGAATTGCTCGAGAGCGATGGCTTTTCGCGAAGCGATGCGGAGCTGCTCGATCTCGTCAGGCTCGATCTGGATGTATTCGCCCTTGCTGTACTCGTAGCCCTTGACGATGTCGCCCTTCTCGACGGGCTCGTCGTCGCCCGACGACACCTTCTGATGCCGCACGCGCTCGCCGGTCCGCCGGTCGATTTGATGAAAGCGGATTTCGCTCTTTGACTCGGTGGCTGGAATCAGCTGAACGCCGAACGACACCAGAGAGATTTGCAATTGGCCGGACCAATAGGGACGCGCCATTGTAAGGTCCTCACTTCCGGTCAGATTCCGGGCCCTGAGATGGCGTTGCATCTGCGTCGATTGCGGGAAGCGTCGCGGCAGAATCCCCAACCGCAGGAGCGCCGGTGCGGAGCGCGGAGTGCAACCAATCGAGAGCGACTCGCACCGCAAAGAACAGGGGATTTTCAGCAATCGGCCCCACGGAGGAGCGATGATTCGCAAACTGAAATCGGGAGAGTACCGGCTTTATACACGCAAGAAGAGTGCTGGGGCCGGAAAACGCCGCAACCTTGGGACTTTTTCAACGATGGAGAAAGCAAAGGAACACGAGCGCGCCGTGCAGTACTTCAAGCGGCACTGAGCGAGAGGGAAGATGGCTGCAGCCAAAAAGGCGGCAAAGAAGTCCCGGCGCTGGGTTAAAACGGTCACGACGGATTCGACGCACCCTCGCGAAGGCCTGTTTACGAAATCGCCGGCGACGATTGCCCGGGAGCTGGCCTCGAAACGTGTCTCGCCGAAAGGGCCGGCGTCGGGTATGCGGATGCTGACCTACTTCATCAATCGAGCCGGGAAGGGGCTGAGCCCTGCGCGCAGGAAGGCGCTGGAAAGGGCTAAGAAGCTGCTCTCGGATCGGGTGCGCCGGGCGCATGAATCTGAGCGGAAAGCGGCGTAGAGCGACGGTGCCTGCCTGTGTGGGGCAGTGAAACCTCCGGGAAAACAGCCGTGATCCGCTGCATGGAGATTCACCAACCCTTCTCCCGTCGGAGGGCTGACCGCGGCCTTCGCCGCCCCGTATCATGGACCGGATGACCGACGAAACCGTCCGGAAGAAGCTCGCTTCTCTGCGCGAGAAGATCCGCCACCACGAGCACCTGTACTACGTGGTGGACGCGCCGACGATCTCCGACCTGGAATTCGACGACCTGATGCGGGAGCTGAAGCGGCTGGAGGCCGAGCACCCGGCGCTGGTGACGCCGGACTCGCCCACGCAACGCGTCGGCGGCAAGCCAAAGGAGGGCTTCGCGAAGGTTCCGCACTCGCGGCCCATGCTCTCGCTCGACAACGTGATGAGCGAGGAAGAGCTGCGGGACTGGGACCGGCGTGTCCACCAACTGGCCGGGGAAGGCGCGAAGGTCAGCTACGTTTGCGAGTACAAGATGGACGGGGTCTCGATGGCTTTGCAGTATCAGGCGGCGGACGGGGCGGCGCATCTGGCACGCGGGCTGACGCGCGGCGATGGAACGACAGGCGAAGACGTCACGACCAACGTGAGGACGATCCGTTCGATTCCGCTGTTGGTCGCTGCGACGCAACTGAAAAAGGCCGGCATGCCTCAGGCGTTTGAGGTTCGCGGCGAGGTGGTGATGCCGCTGGCCGCGTTCCAGCGAGCGAATGCGGAGCGCGAGGCGCAGGGGCTGGCCCCGGCCGCGAATCCGCGGAATTACGCGGCGGGAACGATCCGCACGCTCGAGCCGAATATCGTCGCGCAGCGCCGGCTGGATTTCTACGCTTACTTTCTGCTGACCGAGCGCGGCGAAGATCTGCTGCCCGAGCAGGCCGAAGCTTTGCGCGCGCTCACAACCGCGGGATTTCGGGTGAATCCCAACCGCGAAGCAGTGAAATCGATCGACGAGCTGCTCGCGTTCATCGCGAAGGCCGAAACGAATCGTGCCAGTCTCGGTTACGAAATCGACGG
>DATJTG010000152.1:0-4828 GCA_035503555.1 Acidobacteriaceae bacterium
GACCATGTAGCTGGGGCACATGGTGCCTCCGCCCGCTTTGCGGCACGCGCCCACGCCGACGCAGCGCAGCGTGGCTTCGGTCAGCGAGCCCTGATCCTGCGGAAACTGGAAAAACGTATCGTGGCGCCTCGATTCGTATCCTGCGCCGAGGCGAAGATTCTCATCCGGTCCATAGACGGCGACAGGATCGATCATCTTGCCCGGATTCATGCGATTCTCCGGGTCCCACAGGGCCTTGAACTCGCGAAAGGCCTGCATCAGCTCCGGCCCGTACATTTTGGGGAGCAGCGCGCCGCGCGCCTGGCCGTCGCCATGCTCGCCACTGAGCGAGCCGCCGTGCGCAATCACGATGTCGGCGGCCTCGTCGAGGAAGGCGCGGAATTTCTTTATGCCCTCGTCGGTTTCCAGATCGAAGTTGATACGCAGATGCACGCAGCCCTGACCGAAGTGGCCGTACATGGGGCTGCGGTAGCCGTAGCGCTTCATCAGCGCGAAGGTCTGCCGCAGGTACGAGCCGAGCTGCTCCGGCGCGACCGCCGCGTCTTCCCAGCCTTCCCACCCATGCGGCTCACCAGGCACGAAGACCGTGGAGCCGAGCGCCGACTCGCGAATGTGCCACACGCGCACGGCTTCTTCGGGCGTGCAAACGCGGCCGGTGGGCTTGCCCGGCAGCGAGGCAGCGACGGCGAGCAATCCCTGGGCTTTGGCTTCGGCTTCGTCGCTCGTCTCCGCGCCAAACTCGGCGAGCAGAAATGCGCCGCCCTCGGGCAGCAGCTTCAGATCCTCGTCGGCGAGGTGCTTGCGGCGCATGAAATCGATGAGCATCGCATCGACGCCCTCGAGGCCGATGGGGCCGTGCGCGATCACCGCGGGCACGGCATCGGCGGCGATAAACGGATCGGGAAAAGTGAGCACGGCGAGTCGGCGGCAGGGAGGGCTGTGCATCAGATCCAGTTCGGCGCTGAGGACGGTGGCGAGCGTGCCCTCGGCTCCGACCAGAGCGCGCGCCACGTGGAAGCCGCGCTCCGGCAGGAGCTCGTCGAGGTTGTAGCCGGAGACGCGCCGCGGAATGCGCGGGAAGCGGCGGCGAATCTCGTCGGCGTAACGGTCGCGTATCTTCCGCATGCCCGCATAGATCTGCGCCTTACGATCGCCGCGCGCGACGATCGCGGCAAATTCGTCGTCGCTGGTGGCGCCGACGATCATACGTGTGCCGTCGGCCAGCAGCACGTCGAGCGATCGGATGTTGTTGGCCGTCAGGCCGCCCATCACGCTGTGCGTGCCGCAGGAGTTATTGCCGACCATGCCGCCGATGGTGCAGCGCGAGTGCGTCGCGGGGTCGGGCGCGAAGGTGAGGTGATACCGCTCGGCGGCTTCGCGCACGCGATCGAGCACGATGCCCGGCTCGACGACGGCGCGCTTTTGCGCGGGATCGAGCAGGACGAGGCGGCGCATGTACTTCGAAAAGTCCAGCACCACGGCCACGTTGCAGCACTGGCCGGAAAGACTGGTGCCGCCGCCACGGGGCAGGATGGCTGCGCCCACGTCGCGGCATGCGGCGATCGCCGTTTCCACGTCGGCGGCGTCGCGAGGCAGCACTACGCCGATGGGCGTCTGGCGGTAATTCGACGCGTCGGTGGCGTAGAGAGCGCGGGAGGCGGCGTCGAAATGGACTTCTCCGCGCAGCGTGGCACGCAACTTTGCCTCCAGCTCGCGCGCAGCGGCAAAGCTTTCGTGGGGATGCTGTGAATTGTTCAGCACGGTCAGCGTGGCCTGGCGCATAACAGCTCCCTGCGCAGCCAGGCGATTTCGAGCGACTCAGCCTGGCGCAGCGTTGGATTCTGGTTGTAGCGTTCGACGGGATGGAAATCCATCGCGCGATAGAGCGAATAGGCTGCCTGCATCGAGCGCGGCATGGTGTCGAGATACATCGCGGTATAGCTGCGTGCGCGAGCCAGGTCTACAACCGCCTCCGCCAGTTGGCGGCCGATCCTGCGGCCCTGGAAAGCCGCGCGCACCCACAGGCGCTTCATCTCGCAGGCGCGCTCAGAGGGGGGCGCGGCGCCGATGTGCAGCGGTTTGAGAGCCACGCAGCCGGCCGGCTCGTCGCCTGCAAAGGCCAGCAGCACCGCCCCTGCAGGTTCGGCATACGCTCCAGGCAGGCCGGCCAGTTCCGCTTCGAGGCTCTCGACGCAAATGTGCTCGCCGCCGACTGAGGCATTGAGGAAGCTCGCGTATTCACGCATGAGGGTGCGGACCAGGGAAGGATCGTCGTCTGTGCCGCCGAAGCGCGCGGGCCGAATCAGGATCGATCCCGTTTGAAGGCCGTTGCGACCATCGGATGCGCGAGCTTCAGTCGGGGAGTTGGTCTCATCCATCGCCTTTTCAGACTTTGGATGTTGCCGAGACCGGTTCTCATTCATAGCGGCATCATAAGCTCACCGGGCGCAGGGGCGCGGCGACGGCGCGCTCTGATATAAAGGCCCCCATGAAGCTGCACCTCCGCTGCCTTGCTCCGCTCGTCCCTGTCTGTCTTTGCGCCGCTCTCGCCGCCGCACAAACGCCGCCCGTCAATCCACCGCATGATGCGCGCGTCGATAAGATCCTCTCGGCGCTTGGCCAGGCGACGGCCATCCGCGAGACGAATCTCTCGCCCGACGGCAAATATATCGTGTGGACGGAAGCGGGGCGCGCCGGGCACGGCATCGAGCTTGCGCCTTTCAGCGATCCCGGTTCTGCGAAACACGTGACGGCTTGCGCGGCCGGGGCGCATGGAGAGGAGGGCGAGGCGATCTTCTCACCGGATTCCACGAAGCTTGCCTTCTTCTCTGATTGCACTTCCGATCACAAACCGGCCATCTTCCTGGCCAGCGCCGACGGCAGCGGCACGCCGAAACAGGCTGCCGAGCTGAACGGCTACGCGCATGATCTTGCCTGGTCGCCGGACGGCAAGCATCTCAGCTTCCTTTATGTGGAGGGCGCGACGCGTCCGCCGAGCCCCATCGCGGCAGAGAAGCCGCCCTCGGGCGTAATCGGCGTAGAGGGGCTGGAGATTCAGCGCGTGGCCGCAGTCGATGCGGCCCGTGGTGCTCTGACGCAGATTACGCCGGCGGAGCTGTACGTTTATGAGTTCGACTGGTCGCCGGATTCGTCAAAGATTGCGTACGTGGCCGCGCCGCCTCCGGGCGAGAACAACTGGTGGGTCGCAAAGCTCTACACGCAACCGATCGGCGGCCATCCGACCTCGATTCTCGACACGCAGACGGTTCCTGGCCCGCTGCACGGCTTGCAGATTGCAGTGCCGCGCTGGTCGCCCGACGGATCGCGCATCGGCTTCATCGGCGGCATCATGAGCGATCAGGGCTCGACCGGCGGCGACTTGTGGACCTTACCGGCGACGGGCGGCGATCCCACCGATCAGACGCCGGACCGCGCCGGCAGCCCGGCGTGGTTTACCTGGCTGGACAACCAGTCGGTTGGCCTTGCCGAGGTCAAGGGGGGATCATCGCACCTGCTGGTCTACGACCTGAATTCGCACGAAGATTCGAGCGACTTCAACCTGACGCTGCCCGATTCGGTCGGCGCAGGCGGACTCGAGATGCGCATTGCGATCTCCACCACCAACACCATCGCATTCATCCGCTCGTCCTTCAACGAGCCGCCCGAAGTCTGGGGCGGCGACCTGATGGACCTCAAGCAGATCACCCACGTGAACGACGGCGTGAAAGCAATCTGGGGCGAGGCCCAGTCGATCGACTGGAAGAACGAAGGCTTCAACGTACAGGGATGGCTGCTGCCCCCCGCACACTACGATCCCGCAAAGAAATATCCTCTAATCGTCTATGTGCATGGCGGCCCGTCGGCGGCCAATATGCCGCGATGGCCCTATGCCGGATACGGCCCGGTGCCGTTCTCCGCGCTCGACTACTTCGTCCTGATGCCAAACCCGCGCGGCAGCTACGGCCAGGGCGAGAAATTCACCCAGGCCAATCGCCAGGACTTCGGCTACGGCGACCTGCGCGACATCCTTGCCGGCGTGGACGCGATCGAGAAGCAGTATTCCATCGACGATCACCGCGTGGGCATCACTGGCTGGAGCTACGGCGGATTCATGACCATGTTCGCCGTCACCCAAACGCATCGTTTTCGCGCCGCGGTTTCGGGCGCCGGCCTGTCGGACTGGTTGAGCTACTACGGCGAGAACTCCATCGACCAGTGGATGATCCCGTTCTTCGGTTCATCGGTGTACGACAATCCCCGCGTCTACGCGAAGAGCTCGGCGATGAACTTCATTACTGACGTCAAGACGCCGACGCTGGTCGTGGTCGGCGACCGTGACGGGGAGTGCCCGGCGCCGCAGTCGTTTGAATTCTGGCACGCCCTGCGGGATCTGGGCGTTCCCACGCAGCTGGTGGTGTATCCCGACGAGGGCCACGGCTTCGCCAACCCCGAGCACCGCCGCGATGTGCTGGAGCGGGCGCTGGGGTGGTTCAATCTGTACATGCCCCAATAGTGGCAAAAGGCAAGGGGAACAGGGATCAGGAAGGCAAACTGCGGGGCGTCGCAATCCGATTCGGCCCGTTTTCGTTTCTCCCCGTCTCGCTCACGAAATCCCGGCGGCTGCGTCCGGGAAGAAACCGGCTTTTGGCGCGGGTTTTGAAGGGTCTGGCGCTGTGCCCTGGACCCTGCGGTTTGTTATCCTGAATCGCACCCGGTAATTTTCTGGCGTTTGGACCGTTTGGGTGGCTGGACTGCTCAAACGGGGAGGTTTCATGCGGCGGTTCCTTGCTTTTGCAGTCCTTTTGGCTTTTTCGCTTCCGGTTGGCCT
>DATJTG010000153.1:0-103257 GCA_035503555.1 Acidobacteriaceae bacterium
CGATCCGCATCGGGCCGCAAGCCGCTGGCGATGTCGTGCTGTGCCGCGCGCACGCCGTCGTGCCAGCCCTGCTGCGATGCCTCGCTATACGCCGGAGGAGGTTCATACACCACGGTCCTGTGGGAGCAGCCCGCGAGACCCAGGGGCAACAAAATTAAAGCCGTGCCGAGAAGCTTCTTCATCACCGATTCCTTTCGCCGGCGCGGCACACATGACCTGTCCAGAACCGCAAGTGCCCGGCCCGCGTCGTGGGTTGAGATGGTTCAGGCCGGCGTCGGTTCTGCCACGCCCGAAATGTTCTGCTCACTGGTCCAGACCCGGGATTGCGGAGGAGGTTGCGGCGGCGAACGCGAGGGCCGACCTGCGACAATAAAGAAGTGATGGAATTCGTCGACCTGCAAGCGCAGTATCGCCATCTGAAGCCGCGCATCGACGCACGCATCCAGGCCGTGCTCGATCACGGACGATTCATTCTCGGCCCCGAGGTTGGGGAACTGGAGTCGCGCCTGGCCGCCCGCGTCGGCGCGCGCCACGCGATCGGCTGCGCCAGCGGAACCGACGCTCTGCTGCTCGCGCTCATGGCTCTTGGTATTGGTCCCGGCGACGAGGTCATCACTCCGCCCTTCACATTTTTTGCCACAGGCGAAATGACCACGCTGCTGGGCGCGACGCCGGTGTTCGTCGATATCGATCCGGTCACGTACAACATCGATCCCGCGCAGATTGGAGCGGCGATCACCCCGCGCACCCGCGCCATCCTGCCGGTCAGCCTGTACGGCCAGCCGGCCGACATGGACGCGATCAACGCAATCGCGGCGCAGCACAATCTGGCCGTCGTCGAAGATGCGGCGCAGAGCTTCGGCGCGCTCTACCGGGGGCGCCACTCCGGCAACCTGAGCACCATCGGCTGCACCAGTTTCTTTCCGTCGAAGCCGCTCGGCGCCTATGGCGATGGGGGCGCATGTTTCACCAACGACGACGCGCTCGCCCAGGCCATGCTCGAGTTGCGCAATCACGGCCAGGCCGCGCGCTACCTGCACACGCGCATCGGCATCAATGGGAGGCTCGACACGCTGCAGGCCACCATCCTGCTCGCCAAGCTTGAAGTGTTCGACGAGGAACTGATCGCGCGCTGCGAAGCCGCGGATCGCTATACGGCGCTGCTGAAAGACGTCGTTCCCACGCCGCGCGTTGTTGCGGGACGCACCAGCGCCTGGGCGCAGTACACCATCGAGGTCGACGATCGCGCGGCGGTCGAGAAGTCGATGCACGCCGCGGGCATTCCCACGGCGGTTCACTATCCCATGCCGCTGCATCTGCAGCCGGTGTACGCGTCGCTCGGCATCGGGCCCGGGCGCCACCCGGTTTCGGAACGCGTCGCCGATCGCGTGCTGAGCCTGCCGATGCATCCGTACCTCGCGCCCGAGCAGATCGCGCGCGTTTGCGACGCCGTGAAGGCTGCCGTCCGCGTGCCGGCTGCGGGATGAACTCGCCGATGTCGCGGCGAGATCTGCGCGCATGAACCAGCGCGGGTAACACATCACCAAAGATTCAATTGACAGCGCAAACCGCTGCCGTGAGAATGGCCACAATTGATGGACTGCCAATTGCTGCAAAAATCGCATCGAATGCGATCAGCGGCTGCCGCAGCCGTCGAGACGCCGCCTGTGATGCCCGAGCGAGATTCGAGCACGACCAGGGTCGACGCAAACCTGCGTGGGATCGCCTGTGCGGTCCATCGCTCGACCCCGTTCGCGATTCCACTTCCTCCACCCCGAGCGTTCTTCCCCCGATCCGAGTCTAAGAGTGCAGCAGTTTCTTCCACGCTCGCGGGCTTCCGCCGAGCTAGAGGGAAGGGAGGCAGAAAAACTCACAGCGCGTAGAGAATGGTTCCGCATCTGCCTGGCCGCAAGGCCGGGCGCACCCAGGCACAGCACAACACAGGAGGTACGTTATGCAGGAAGAGCTACAGATGCTCGATGAGTGGATACCGGAACAGATGGAGCCAGGAACGCTCTTTGTGCTGGAGAATGCGGCGCCCATGGGCGATGCGCGCAACCCTTTTGTCGCGGTGCTGGCCTGCCCGCGCTGCGGCGCTCTGGGGCTGATTACGCGAGCGCAGTTCGCCGGGCTGGAATCGATGATCTGCGGCGGCGATACCTGCTCGGCCGAGTACTACCTGCGCGGCGACGAGATCGAGTATCGCAAGCCGCACTGACGGAGAATGTTGGGAGCCGGAAGGGCGTGCCTGCGGGCACGCTTTTCTGTTGCGGCGATTCGAATAGGATGAAAACGAGGCTCGTAGCATCAGAGTCAGGCCCGGATGGCGAAACTGGCAGACGCAGCGGACTTAAAATCCGCAGGCCTTCACCGGCCGTGGGGGTTCAAGTCCCCCTCCGGGCACCACCGAGAATTCCGCAAAAGAGTGGCGGGCTGTTGCGATTTGCATAAACACTTCTCTTAATGTCCTTTCCGCGGTTCAGAAGGGGGGCTCAGGCGGTTGTGGCGCCATCCTGGCCGCAGCGGCCACGGCCAATCCCGTACGCCTCTTCGATCATGCGCAGACAAACGGAGGACAGGGTTCGCAGCTGCTGCCAAGGTTCGCAAATGGGGTGGCTGAGGGCTGGGCGATCGCATCCCGGCCAGCCATCAGGGTGTTGAGCGTCGCACGGCGACTGCGGAGGGCAAACCCATCCACTGGAAGATGGTCATCGCCGGGCACCAGTTAGTGAAGGCCGACTGCAGCAGGTTCAGCCCAACAAAAGCGGTGAGCCAAAGCCAATCTCCGGAAACCCAGTGGGCCAGCGCGAGAGAAGCCAGCACGATAATGCCGGCGAGCGAACGAACGGCGCGTTCCACGGTCATACGGGAACCTCCTGATGCTCCTGCGGAGCGGCTGTTGCGGTCCTGGCTTTGCGTACGTTGAGCATGTAATAGAGCACTGGCACGGCGGGCCAGGAGAGGAAGGTGGAGGCCACGCCGCCCGCAATCAACGAGAGTCCGAGGCCCTGGAAGATGGGATCGGCGAGGATGACGCTGGCGCCGACGATGACACCGGCGGCGGTGAGCAAGACCGGCCGCAGGCGCACCGCCCCGGCATCGATGACTGCCTCGGCCAGAGGCATGCCCTCGAGGCGGCGCAGCTCGATGAAATCGACGACCAGTATGGAGTTGCGCACAATGATGCCTGCACCGGCGATGAAGCCAATCATCGAGGTGGCCGTGAAGAACGCGCCCAGCATGGCGTGTGCCGGCAGAATGCCGACCAGTGTCAGCGGAATGGGAATCATGATGGCCAGCGGAACGGTGAACGAGCGAAACCATCCCACCACCAGCACATAGATCAGCAGGAGCACCGCGGCGAAAGCGATGCCGAGGTCACGAAACACCTCGATGGTGATCTGCCATTCTCCGTCCCATTTCATCGAATAAAAGTCGGTGGAGCCCGGCTGCACGGAGTTGTAAACCGCGAGATGGGCGCCGGAGGGCAGGACGAGGTTGTGGATCGCGCGGTTCATTATCAGGATGGCGTAGACCGGGCTCTCTTCAGCACCCGCCAAATCGCCCGTGACGTACACCACGCGCTGGAGGTTTTTGTGGTAGACGTCGGGCTCCAGAGTGGTGTGCTCCACGTCGACCAACTCGCGCAGCGAAACCATACCGCCGTCTGCACCGCGCAGGCGGATGTTCTCGAGTCCCTGCTCCGACGAGCGTTCCGGCCGTTCAAACTCCACTGCCACGGGGATCGGTTCGCGCGCATTCGCCACATGCAGCAGCCCGGCCTGCGCACCCGAGGTTGCCAGCGCCAGAGCCTGCGCCGCCTCGGAGATGGGAATCCCGTGGAGCGCCGCCCTGGCCCCATCGACGCGGAAATTGATCTGTTGTTGCTGGTCCTGCATGTACCAGTCGGTGTCCACCACCCCCGGAGTCTGCTCGAAGATCTTCTTCACTCTCTCCGCGATGGCGATCTGACCCTGGAGACCGGGTCCATAGATTTCCGCCACCAGGGTCTGGAGCACCGGCGGCCCGGGCGGAACCTCCGCAATCTGAATGCGCGCGCCGTAGACGGCGGCGATACGGTCCAGTTCCGGACGCAGCCGGCGCGCGATCGCATGGCTCTGCGCGGTGCGCTCGCCGGCGGGCAGAAGGTTAACCTGAATATCCGCCTGGTTCGGCTGCTGCCGCAGATAGTAGTGGCGAACGAGGCCGTTGAAGTTGAAGGGACCGGACGTGCCGGCATAAATCTGATAGTTTTCGACCTCAGCCTGGCGGCTCAGGCTGTCGCCCAGCGCCTGCGCCACGCGGGTAGTTTCTTCCAGCGGCGTGCCGTCGGGCATGTTGATGACCACCTGGAACTCGCTCTTGTTGTCGAAAGGCAGCATCTTGACCAGAACCGCCTTCATCGGCACCAGAGCGCAGGCCAGGAACAGCAGGAGCGCGACGATCCCGAGAAACATCCAGCGATTGCGCGCCGTGCGCAGCAGCGGGTGCATGGCGCGGCGGTAAAGGCGTGTCAGCCAGCCTTCATTCCCGGACATAAGGGTGTGCGCACCCGCCAGATGCTTACGGCCGAGCAGCCGCAGCGCAGCCCACGGCGACACCACGAAGGCCACGACCAGTGAAAAGAGCATGGCCATCGAAGCGCCGACCGGGATGGGCCGCATATAGGGGCCCATCAGCCCGCGCACAAAGGCCATGGGCAGGATGGCCGCGATCACCGTCAGGGTGGCGAGGATAGTCGGATTGCCCACTTCCGCCACCGCTTCCACGGCGATTTCGCTGAGCCGGCGGCCACGGTTGATCGGCATGCGGAAATGGCGGACCATGTTCTCGACGACGACGATCGCGTCGTCCACCAAAATGCCGATACTGAAGATCAGCGCAAACAGGGTAACGCGGTTCAGGGTGTACCCCAGCAGATAGAAAACGACCATGGTCAGCGCGAGGGTGACGGGGATGGCCAGCAGCACCACTCCCGACTCACGCCATCCGAGGAAAAGCGCAATCAGAATGGTGACCGAGATCGTCGCCAGCAGCAGATGCTTCAGCAGCGTATCCGATTTTTCCTTCGCCGTTGCGCCGTAGTTGCGCGTCGTCGTAATGTTCAGATCGGACGGCAGCCGCTCGCCTTTCATCGCGCTTATGCGGGCCAGTACCTCGTTGGCAATATCGGTGGCGTTGGTGCCCTTGCGCTTGGCAAGGGAGATGGTGACGGCGGGATATTCCTGTATCGGCGTTCCATGCGCACTTGCCTGGGTCGTGCCGAAAAGGACATAGTCGTTCGGCTCAGCCGGCCCGTCCACAACCTGATCTGCCAGATCGCGCAGACAGACAGGCTGTCCATGCGCAACGCCCACCACGACGCCTTCCAAATCCTGCGTGTCGCGGAAGAGATTGCCCGCATCGACGCGAATTTCCTGGTTTCCCTGGGCAAATGCGCCGGCCTGGGTGCGCGCATTCGCCGCCTGCAGACGCTCGACTACGTCCGCGGGCGAAGAGCCAAAGGCGGCGAGCTTGGCGCTGTCAAGAACGACGCGCATCTCTCGGGGCTGGCCGCCGATCACCGTGGTCTCGGAAACATCCGGAATCTGCCGGATCGTGTGCTGCACCTCATCGGCCATCTGTCGCAGCTGATAGCCGTTGTAGTTCCTGCCCCAGAGCGTCAGGGCGAGGATCGGCACGTCGTCGATGGAATGTGCTTTCACCAGCGGTTCAGACGATCCTGGCGGGATGCGGCCGTTGTTCTCGTAGACCTTGCTGTAGACCTTTACCAGTGCGTCCTCTTCCGAGGTCCCGACCAGGAAGCGAACGATAACCAGACTCTGGCCTGGACTCGATATCGAGTACACATACTCGACGCCGGGAATCTCGTGCAGCAGGCCCTCAATGGGATTGGTCACCCGCTGCTCGACTTCCTGCGGCGACGCGCCCGGCATCGACGTCATCACATCGAGCATGGGCACCAAAATCTGAGGATCTTCCTCGCGGGGAATCGCAGCGACCGCGAAAATGCCGGCCGCGAGCGAAGCCAGCACAAACAGCGGCGTCAGTTTCGAGTTAATAAAGGCATGCGCCACGCGACCGGCGATGCCGCGTGAGCCCTGCTCATTCGGTGGTTGTTTCATGGCAGCGCCTTAATACGAGCGCCGGCCAGGTCGCGGTCGCCGGGGTCGTTTACCAGCCTTTCCCAGGCGGCGACGCCAGAAAGGATTTCCACCTGATCGCCGTGCCGGCGGCCGAGGGTGACGTAACGCAGCTGTGCCACCTCGCCGGCGTCGAGCGAATAGACACACGCGAGCGAGCCGCGCATCACCACCGCCGACTGCGGCGCAAGAATCATGGGCCTCACACCCCCCGGTATCTCGACCGTCGCGTACATCCCCGCCCTCAGATTCTTCACCGCCGGAAGATCCAGCTTGACCAGGAAGCCGCGGCTGGCCGGGTCGGCGGCCGGCGCAATCTCGTCCACCGTGCCGTTCAGGTTCGGCGCGTCGATCCCCTCCACGCTTACCGGAAGCTTCATTCCTGCACGAATGGACCCGATCAGCGACTCGTCCACCGTGGTGTCAACCTGCAGAGGGCCGTCGCGCTCGATCTGCAAAACCGGCATCCCTGGCGCAGCCAGCGTACCTGGGTCGGCCATGCGGGCCGTTACCACGCCGGCAAACGGTGACCGCAGCATCATGTAGCCCAGTTGCGTGTGTGCGCCGGCCACCGCCGCCTTAGCCTGTTCGCTCAGCGCTGCGTAGGCGGCTACCTGCAGCTGCGCGGCCTCCGACCGTTTCTCGACTTCGTCGAATTCCTGGAGGCTGACGCTCTTTTGCGACTGCAGTATCTGATAACGCGAAAGCGTCTGCTCTGCGAGCGAGGCCTGCGTCTGCGCTGCCATCTGCTGCTTCTGCGCGGCGGCTTCTCCGGCCGTCGCCTGGGCGAGTGCCGACTGCATCGCTGCGTCGTCCAGCGTCACCAGCAGCTGCCCCGCGCGCACGCGGTCCCCGGTCTCGACCAGAACCTGGCGGATAGGCCCGGGGACCTGCGGGGAGATCATCGCCGTCTCCCGGGCGTGCAGGGTTCCCGTGGCCGGAATCGTCTGGGGCGTCGGCGCGGAAACGCTTTGCACGACCGCCGCCTGGACCGTGCGCGGCGCCGCCGGAGCGGGATTGCTCCTGTGGGAACAGCCCAGCAGCAGCACGGGGATGACAGCGAGAGACAAGGACAAAGCGGGTTTCATTGCAGGTTCTCCGCGGAGTCAGGTGTGAGTTGTCCGGTGGCACACAACAGGCCGGCGTAGGCGACTGTGTTTTCATACGCGGCGCGCCAGTAGCTGGTCTGGCTCTGCCGCTCGGCATCTTCACCGCGCAGCAGATCGGTCATGGTGGCGAGCCCCGCGTCGTAGCGGTTTCGCAGGATCCGCAGCCCCTCGGTCGACTGCTCCACCGAGGCACGCGCGGTCGCCACCATGCGCTCGGCAGTCTCGTGACTTGTGAAGGCCCGGCTTACCGCCAGACGAATCTGCTGCTCCTGCGACCGCTCCTGCGCCTCGGCCTTCTGCTGGGCCGCCTTTGCCTGTCCGAGGCGCGCGCGTTGGCCCATGGGAAGAATGTCCAAATTCAGCTGCGCTCCGGCAACCCAGTTATCACCACCGTCCCCGGCGAACGTCGGCCGGTCTGTCTCCCAATTGCCGTAGGCGCTCAACTGCGGGAGAAAATCGGACTTCGCCGCCTTCACGATCTCTCCCTGTGCCGCTGACTGCTGCAGCAGCGCCTTCAAATCCGGCCGCGCTTGCAAGGCCGCGGCAATATCGTCCGCCAGGCTGCCGGCAGGGTAGCTCCTCGCCTGCAGCGGCTCGAGCGTGGGACGAGCGCTCATCGTGCTCCCCATCGCCGCTTCCAATTCCGCCCAGGAGGTCTCAAGGCCACCCTCAGACGCAATCGTCTCCTGCTGTCGCGCCGCCAGGTTCACCTGCGCTGCCAGCGAATCCGAATCGATCGCCAGCCCTGCCGTCACACGGCTCTGGGCTTCCTGCAGGAGGGCCTCGGCCGTCTGCTGGTCGTGCTGCGCGACCTCCAGTTGCCGCTGCGCGTAGAGCACCGCCTGATAGGCCTGAACCACCGCGAAGACCACGCCTTGCCGCACCGCTCCGCTCATTGATGTGGCGCTGGCCGCGCCCAGCTTAGCCGCGTGGATCTGCTGCTGTGTTTCGAACCAGTTGAAGAGCATCCACTGCCCACTCAGGCGCGTCGCAAAATTACCCGTCGGTGTTGGCCGGTTCAGCGAGTCCAGTGAAAAATCGCTCTGCGCGAACCGCTGCTGACGCAGCTTCGTGCCGAACACATACACCGGATCGTTGCCCCGCGACAGGTCCTCGGTAACATTGAGGCGCGGCAGCAATGCCGTACGCGCCACTACGGCGCCGGCGCTGGCGCTTGCCACATCGGCCTGAGCTTCCGCTATCCGGGGATTTTGTCCCAATGACCGATCGATGGCCTCGCGCAGCGTCAGCGATGGCGTCTGCGCCCGAAGGGCTGTTAGGGGCAGAGCCAGCAGCCAGCCCGCAACGCAGTATCTCCAGTGAAATCTATACATTCCCGAACCATCCTCGTTCCGGCAACGGTCGGCGCGGAAGTACCGCGGAAGTGCGGAGTTACAGCCAAATGCCGCGACCGTTTCGGGTGCCTTTACTTCCCTAAACGACACAACATCGGAATCTGTTACAGATTCGGAGCAGAATTTTTCAGGCGAAGATATTCCTCGGTAAGCAGCCGGCGCAGAACCGGCTGGGCTTCCTTTTCCGGAACTACATCCAGCGAGCGGCAGCGGTCGATGGCCCGCTTTAGATCCTCGATAAATGCAATGCAGGCCGGGCATGCTTCAATATGCTTCCGCATGCGCTCGCAGCTCTCCGGTGCCAGCTTGCCGTCCAGGTATTCGGAGAGATTTGCAAACAGGGCCTGGCAATCTGCCGATCGCTTCACCGAGGGCTTCTCGCGAGGTCTGCGTTCAGGCTTTCCGCGCAGCAGCATGGCCATCTCACGCCGGACGAGAAGCCTCGCCCGGTGCAGTCGGACTCGCACCGTGCCGGGCTTGATCGACAGGATATCCGCCACTAAATCGCTGTCCAACTCCTCCATGTCGTGGAGGACCAGAACGATCCTGTACCGGGGAGGCAGCGCCAGAACCGCCTTATGAAGGAGGTGATGGTCCTGGCGCTCGAGGACCTGGGTCTCCGGGCTTGCGGCATCGTCGGCGAGCAGCAGAGATTCCAGCTCGGCATCATCCGGCAGGAGTTGCTCGAGGGCAACGGTCTTCTGCACGCTCGCGGTTCTGCGCCCCTCCCAGCACCGATTCTTTGCGGCGGTATAGAGCCAGGCGGAAAGCGCGCGCGGATCCTTAAGTTTCTTGAGGTGCGGAAGAGACCTCATCAGGACATCCTGAGCCGTATCCTCAGCATCTTCCCGATGCCCGCAGACCTTGATACCGAAAGACAACACCGTTCGCTGCAACAGCTCCAGGGCGCGCTCCACGCTGGGTGGATCGCCGTTTCGCAACAACGCGAACGCTTCTTCGAGGTGGAAACGCATGCTCAGGAATCCGCATGGGTACCCTAATGCTGAATGGCTACGGCCGCGGACCTTATAACGAATATGTGAAACGAATTCTCTGCCATCCCCATTTTACAAATTGAGCTTTGCGAACCTGGGTTCGGAACCCATAGACACCGAGCCTCCAGTTACACCTTCCTTTCCTCGCCAACGATGTGGATATGCTCCAGCAATTGCTGGAGCACTACGCCATCCCCGCGATCGTCCCCGGTTCCGTGGGTATCACCTATGCAGCCGCATTCGACCACAGCCCCGCCGAACCGGCGAGGCTCCGGACGCTGACGGGATCTCTCGACAGCGCGCCGGTAACCCTTGCAGCGAGGCCCTGGCGGCCCACCGTCCGACGAAAGGAAACCCGCGGCAGGGTCCTCGATTTCCCGATGCGTACCGCTCAGCGCCATGGCTCAGCGAGGGACGCGTTATCATGCGCGGGAAGGAAAATCCCCGTTCGGAGCACGCTTATGGAACGCCGGTTCATGCCGGGAATTCTCGCTTTGCTGGCCGCGATTGCGGCGCCCATCGCGCAAGCGCAGTCCAGCCCCGCCATCTCGCTCGTCGTCGACGCGACCCAGACGCCGCAGAAGATTCTCCACGTTCGCGAGGTGTTGCCCGTGCAGCCCGGACCGCTCGCGCTCTGCTATCCGAAGTGGATTCCGGGCGAGCACGGCCCCGACGGCCCGATCACGAGTCTGACCGGCCTGCACTTCATGGCGCAGGGGAAAGAAGTTCCCTGGCAGCGCGATCTGCTCGACGTCTATACCTTCCATGTCGATGTGCCGGCGGGCGCCAGCGAGCTGACAGCCACCTTTGACTTCATCGAGCCGGACGGCTACTCGGCGACCGACAAGCTGCTGGTTCTCGAGTGGAACGAAGTTGCGCTCGCGCCTGCGGGTATGCCCTCTGCAAAGCTCAGCTATCAAGCCAGGCTCAAGCTGCCGGAGGGGTGGAAGTTCGGCTCCTCGCTGCCGGTCGCCGGTGAGTCCGGCAATGAGGTCACCTTCCAGCCCATTTCCTTCGATCTCTTCGTCGATTCGCCCGTTATCGCCGGCCAATATTACCGCGTCGTCGATCTCACGCCTCCCGGAGAGCGCATCCACCACGAACTCGATCTGGCGGCCGACAGCGAAGCCGCGCTCGCCATCACGCCCGCCGTGCAGCAGGGCCTCACCAACGTCGTCGCCGAATCCGGCGTGCTCTTCGGCGCGCGCCATTATCGCGACTACCACTTCCTGCTGGCGCTCAGCGATCACGTGGCCCACTTCGGCCTCGAGCATCACGAGTCCAACGACAGCCGCCTGCCGGAGCGCACCTTCCTCTCGCCCGATGCGGCTTTCACGGTGGGCGCGCTGCTCCCTCATGAGTTCGTGCACTCCTGGAACGGCAAATTCCGCCGCCCCGCCGATCTCACGACACCCGATTTTCAGAAGCCAATGGAAACCGATCTGCTCTGGGGCTATGAAGGGCTCACCGACTATCTTGGGCCGATGCTGGCCGCGCGCAGCGGATTATGGACGCCAGCCGAATATCGCAACTTCCTCGCCAGCATTTCCGCATCGCTCGGGCCCGGCCGCCCCGGACGCACGTGGCGTCCGCTGCTCGATACGGCATCCGGAGAGCCGATGGGCGGACCCGGACTTGGCTTCGCGCGTGGCTGGCTCAACTGGCGCCGCGGCTCTGACTATTACGACGAAGGCGACCTGATGTGGCTCGAAGCAGCCACCATCATTCACGGCGTCACGCACGGCCAGAAGTCCATCGACGACTTCTGTCACCTCTTCCATGGCGGACCGAATAACGGCCCTGAGGTGAAGACGTACACCTTCGACCAGGTGGTGAGCACGCTGAATGAAGTCGCACCCTACGACTGGGCGGGATTCTTTCAGCAGCATCTCAACTCCATCTCTCCCAATGCGCCGCTCGGCGGCATCGAGAACGGAGGCTGGAGGCTCGTGATGAACGATGAACCGCTGCGCTTGCCCGGGCGACGCGGCGGCATCGGTGAACTGTACTCCCTCGGGCTGCAGATTGGTCCCGATGGCACTGTCGGCGACTCCATTGTCGGCAGCCCAGCGTATCAGGCGGGCGTCACTTCAGGCATGAAGGTTGTCGGCGTCAACGGCCGCGTCTACACGCACGACGGGCTCGAGGACGCCATTGCGGCCGCGAAAGATACTTCCGCACCCATCCAGCTACTCGTGATTGTCGACGACTACTACCAGACCTTCACCGTCAGCTATCACGGCGGCGATCGCTATCCGCATCTCGTTCGCGACGATGCAAAACCGGATTATCTCGATGAGCTGATTCAGCCGCACGCCACCGCCAACTGAGCCAGGCTGGCCAGTGGGCTTGCTGTGCTCGCTGAGCTCAAAAAGAGCCTCAATGTGCCGGCGTGAACAGCGCGAAAACCGCGCCCTGCGGATCGGCGAGGACCGAGAAACGCAGCTGGTTCTCGATGGTCATCGCAGGGACCAGTACGCGCGCGCCCATTTCCTGCGCCAGCGCCGTCTGCACGTCGCAGTCGGGCGACAGAATGTAGGCGAGCCAGTGCGCCGGAACGCCCGGGGGCATGGTGCGCGGCTCAGGCATGCCGCCGATGTACTGCTCGCCGTTTTTGATGTGCAGATAACCGCCGGGATCCTTGTCCTTGCCCGGATCGAACTCCCAGCCGAAGAGCCCGGAATAAAAGGCGATGGCGCGATCGCGATCGCGCGTTTGCAGATCGGCCCAGCACATCGCGCCGTTCTCGCCCCACACGCCCATGCCCTTGTGATCGCCGGCCTGCCACACGGAGAAGTAAGCGCCCGTCGGGTCCTGAAAGACCGCCATGCGGCCGAAGGTCATCACATCCATCGCCGGGTGGATCACGGTAGCGCCCAACTCCGCCGCGCGGGCCGTCGCCGCGTTCGCATCATCGACGGCAATGTAGAGCTGCCAGTGCGGCGGGATTCCAGCTCCGCGCTCCGCCGTGCTCATGGTGAAGGTCGCGCCGGTCTTCTGGCCGTTCAGCGAAAACATCGTGTAGAACGCGTCGGGGCCATACGGGAAATCCTCTACGGACCATCCCAACAGGTTGGAATAGAAGTGTTTGGCGGCGGGCTGGTCAGAGGTTGCGAGCTCCATCCACGCAAAATTGCCGGCGGGATGCTTATCGATGATCGGCATGGCCAGCATTGTAGGCCCGCCATTCGAGAAGGGAGAGTTAATTTTCCAGGAGCCTGTCGGGGAGAGCTTTGTGGTCCGGGCGCCTGCGAAACAACACGCGGCACTGCTCGCGCCAGCGCTCGTCGACCGCGATGAGTTCCCACGGAACGGCCGGCGACCAATGCCGCAGCACCGACTCGTTCGCCGGATGGATGTGCAGCGACGGCGCAACCAGGACCAGCAAAGGGTCGTCGCTGGTCAGCTCGATGCCGGGGAAAAATCCCTGGCGCTGCAGAGAGCCATCGCGATGCAGCGCGCGAATCCGCGCCCAGTAGTCGAGCGCCTGCAGCGGCAGGTGCAGATCGTCGTCGGCTTTCAGCTCGAGCACGACGAGACGCCCCTGCCGGTTAACGGTCAGCAGGTCGAGCAATGTGCGGCTGGCCGAAGCGAAGGCCGGAAGCTGCGAGTAGACCGGGCCCGAGCCGAGCAGCGGGTCCAGAACGGACAGATCCCGCCGCAGCACCGATTCCAGCCAGCGCTCGGGCTGCAGGCGGTAGAGCGCATCGCGAGCCGGAGAGGCCGGCCGGCGGCTCAAAAACACGCGATCCATCAGATCGCGGAACAGGTCTTCGGTGACATCGTCGAGCAACGTTTCGCTGGGGCCGGCGCCAAAGAAAATCTCATCCTTTGGCGTGAAGGATCCAGGCGCGAGGGTGTGGCGAACGCGCGCGAACTCGAGGCCATGGAGCGAGAAGGCGATTTCCGTCGCCGAGCGCGGGCGAACCTCCGTCTGCGCCCGCAGGTCCGGCGGCAGCAGCGATCGAAGCTGACCGACCGCGACGGCGCAGCGATCCAGCGCGGCCTTCGGATCGAAGGCGTGCGGCAGGTCGATGGCGAGATTGCCCTGATCGCGAACGTCGCAGGCTGTCAGCTCGCAGTCCATCGGGTCGAGCGCATACAGCTCCCACTGCGCAAGCTTCGGATGCAGCCACGCTATCCGCGCCGCGGTCACCGCTGTCGATCCGCGTGGAAGAACGAGTCGCAGTCCCTGCACCACGCGCCGGCCCTGGCTGTGCTCGCGGCACCACGCGAGCCACAGAATCCCGAGCGTGAGCGCGCCGTCGATGACGGCGGGAGGTTCGTCCGGCCCAACGCCGAGCACCGCCCACGCGCTTTGTCCGCGGATCAGAAGGCCGCGAGCGTAGGCGGGCCCGAAGCTGTTTTCGAGATCCATGGCGGAGCGAAAGCCTTCCGGCGTCCAACCTGGAAACTGCGCGGCCAGAGCCTGCTCGAGCGTGCGCAGGTAATGCCGTCTCGCGGTGTCGCGTGCTGTCGGCGTGCGAAAATCGGGATCCGGAACGATCGTGAGCTGCTGCGGTTTGGTCTGGCCGAAGCGCCGCGTTTCCAGCCGCAGCGTATCGCGCCTCGGCTGCATCGCCGTCACGGTGCGGACAATGTTGCGCTCGTCGGACCAGAGATGCAGCAGGCAGCGGCCGTGCTCCGCGTTGACGGAGCAGTGCGCGAGGCGCAGGTCGAAGAGCACGCGTCCATCTTCAAGCACGGCAGCGTGGGGATGTGCTTCGAGAAACTCTTCGAGAGCGCGGGCCAGTGCGGCCGGCGGGGGTGGCGCTTCATGAGCGGCAGTGGGCATCTACTGCGATGTTCCGCGCCGCTCTCGGCCAGGAGCAAGCAAAAACCTACCAGCCGTTACGCTTTCGTAATTCCGTGATGTGCGCGACGTGGTGGCGGGAGTGCCAAGCGTAAAGCGCAGCAGCCTCGGCAATCCGGGTGCGGCCGTTCTCGCTATGGCTGTAGCCGCGCTGCCACTGCTCCTCGGTGAGGGAATTCAGCAGAGCGACCAGGCGGGCGTGCAGGCCCTCCAGCAATTCAAGCGAAATCCCGATGGGCGCGGTGCGAGCGTCGGACAGTTCAGCCCACAGCTTCTCGTCGTAGGCCTTCACCGTTGGCCAGTCTTCGGTGAGCGCGAGGCGCAGTCGGACGCAGGCATTCATGTGGCTGTCGGCGACATGATGCACGAGCTGGCGAATCGTCCAGCCGCCGTCGCGATAAGGCGTGTCGACCTGCGCATCCGAAAGACCATCGACCGCGGCTCGCAGATTCGCCGGCAGCGCGGCCAGCGTGGCGATGGATTTTGCGTGGTTCTCGATGTCGGCTTCGTTGCGGTGGAAGCGCCCGACGGGATACCGAGGATCCGTGGCAGGCGAAGCGGAAAGTGTGCTCATAGACGCGAACATACATCCCGGCCCGAGCAGGGACAAGAACCACTTTTGCCGCGAATCGCGGCGCGCAGGATATGAGCAGGAAATGAAGGGTGGGGCCGAAGGGGCGACCGCGGAGATACGCCCCTCCGGGTTAAGCCGCGGAGTGGTGATGATGGTGATGGTGGTGATGATGCCGTGGCGCGGCGAACGCCGACGCGGAGAACAGCATCACCAGAGAGAGCACGAAAAGCTTCTTCATAGGCATCATCATGGCACAATTGAACTCAACGGCAAGTGGAAATGTGATGAAGAAGAATCAGGGAAGAAACGCTGCCGGAAGCCGCTGCTGACTTCTCGGGAAGAAACACCGCAGGAGTGGTAAGCGGTCATGGGCTCGCAACCGCGTTGAGCGCGGATTGGGGAGATGGAGTTGGATCATAAACGCTATTTCTTTGAGAAGTTTGGCATCACCGAGCGGCTGCTGGAGCGCTGCCTCGGCGAGGCGCTTTCTGCCGGAGGCGATTACGCCGACCTCTATTTCGAGTCGGTAGCGGCCACCTCGCTCGGCATCGACGAATCGATCATCAAAACCGCCAGCCAGGGAGTGAGCGCCGGATGCGGGGTGCGCGTGGTGAGCGGCGAGCGCACCGGCTACGCGTACACCGACGATCTGGCCGCCGATAAGCTGCTGCGGGCGGCGCGCACGGCAGCGCTGATCGCCAGCGGTCCTGCAAAGCAGCCGGTGCAGGGATTTACCGAAACCGATGCGCCGAACCTCTATCCCGCGCCGGGAGCGGAGCTCGACACCGATCTGGCATCCAAGCTCGACCTCGTGAATCGCGCCGACCGCGCGGCGCGCCAGTACGATCCGCGCGTCACGCAGGTGCGCGCCAGCTACGCCGACGAGCTGCGGCGCATCCTGGTCGCTGCTTCGGACGGGACATTTGCCAGCGATACTCAACCTCTGGCGCGGATGAACGTTTTCGTTCTCGCCAAAGAGGGCGAACGCACCGCGAAGGGCAGCTCCGGCGGCGGCGGCCGCGTCGAGCTCGATTACTTCAAAGGTCCCAAAGGCCCCGAGCACTTTGCCGAAGAGGCTGCACGGACGGCCATCCTTCAACTGGGTGCGGTCGCTGCGCCGGCCGGCGAGATGGAAGTGGTCCTGGGCCCCGGATGGCCGGGAGTGTTGCTGCACGAGGCAGTCGGGCATGGGCTCGAAGCGGATTTCAACCGCAAGAAGACGTCGGCGTTTGCCGGCCTGGTCGGGCGGCAGGTCGCTAGCTCCAAGGTCACGGTCGTCGATAACGGACGCATGCCGTCGCGGCGCGGATCGCTGAACGTGGACGACGAAGGTTCGGCGACACAGGAGACGGTGCTCATTGAAAACGGCATCCTCAAGGGCTACATGAGCGACAAGCTCTCGGCGCGGCTGATGGGCATTGCCAGCACCGGCAACGGGCGGCGCGAGAGCTACCAGCAGATCCCCATGCCGCGTATGACGAACACTTACATGCTGGCCGGCGAGGACGATCCGCACGACATCATCCGCAGCGTGAAGCGGGGCCTGTACGCGGTGAACTTCGGCGGCGGTTCGGTGGACATCACCAACGGCAAGTTCGTGTTCTCGGCTTCGGAGGCATACCTGATCGAGGATGGCAAAGTGACCGCGCCGGTGCGCGACGCAACTCTGATCGGCAACGGGCCGGAGGCGTTGAAGCACGTGTCGATGGTGGGCAACGATCTCGCGCTCGACGAAGGCATCGGCACCTGCGGCAAAGATGGACAGAGCGTGCCGGTGGGCGTGGGCATGCCGCACGTGAAACTCGACCGCATGACCGTCGGCGGAACCCGATGACGTCTGCAACTGAGGCCGGGCTCGATCTGCAGCAACTGGCCGGCGATATTGTCGAGAAGGCACTGGGCGCGGGCGCTTCGGACGCCGAAGTCACGATCCGCGAGGGCGACGAGTTTTCGGTCAGCGTGCGCCTGGGCGAGGTCGAGACGCTGAAAGAGTCCGGCGCGCGTGGCGTGGGACTGCGCGTTCTCGTCGAGGCCGAGAACGGCTATCGCGTGGCCGGCACTTCGTCGAGCGACTTCACCGCCGAGGGAATCGAGCATCTGGTGAAAGGCGCGGTGGCGCTGGCCCAGGTCACATCCGTCGATCCTTTTGCAGGACTCGCGGAGCGCGAGGAGTTCGGCCAACTCGAAGGCGATCTGCAGCTCAGCTTCGACGATGTGTATTCGCTGCCGACCGAGGAGCGCATTGCGTGGGCGAAGCGCGCAGAGGCCGCGGCGCTGGCCGTGGACACGCGGCTGGTGAACAGCGACGGCGCCAGCTTCGACGCGGCGACCGGGCGGCGCATCTTCGCCAACTCGCGCGGATTCTCAGGTGAATATAGCTCCTCGTATTGCTCGATCTCGGTCAGCCCCATCGCCCAGGGCGCGAACGGCGAAATGCAGCGCGACTACTGGTGGTCGCAGGCGCGCGCGTTTCGCGATCTGGAGCAGCCGGAACCGGTGGGACAGGAAGCCGCGCGGCGCACCCTGCGGATGCTCGATGCGCGGCGCGTGCTCACTCAGCAGGCGCCCGTGATCTTCGCGCCGGAAGTGGCGCGCGGCCTGGTGGGCGCAGTGTTTGACGCCGCCGCCGGCGACGCGATCTACAGGAGCGCTTCGATCTTCACCGGAAAGCTGGGCGAGGCGGTGGCCGCGGAATCCGTGACGGTCGTCGACGATGGAACGATCCCGGCCGGCTTCGGGACTTCTCCCTTCGATGCGGAGGGCCTCCCGAGCCGCAGGACTGTCATTGTCGAGCGCGGCGTTCTGCGCAACTACGTGCTGAACACATACGCGGGACGCAAGCTTGGCATGAAGAGCACCGGCAACGCGGGCCGTGGGCTGGCGGGGAATCCATTCCTTGATTCCGGCAACCTGTTTCTCGAGGCCGGCAGCGTGCCGCCGGATGAGATTCTGCGCGGCGTGGAGCGCGGTCTGTACGTGACGCGGTTGATGGGCCAGGGCGTGAATCTCGTGACCGGCGACTACTCGCGCGGCGCATCGGGGCTGTGGATCGAGAACGGCGAACTCGCGTATCCGGTGCAGGAGATCACGATCGCCGGCAACCTGAAGGAGATGCTGCACAACATCACGGCCATCGGCAACGATCTGGTGTTCCGCGGCGCGACGGCCTGTCCGACGATCAGAGTGGACGGCATGACGATCGCCGGCGCGTGACGCAGTGCACAAGGCGCAGGCTACAGTTTGCAGATTGAGTTCGCCCGCTATTCTGTGCGCTTCCGGCGCAGCTAAGATCGAAGGTTGAGGGCTGCGCAGCGTGTTTCCGGTTCAGATTCCGTTCAGCGCGACCGACCCGCAGTGGGAGGCGATTCCCGCGGCGGCGGGCGTGTTTGCACTGTTCGGCGAGGATGCGAAGGCCGAGCCGTACGTGAGCCGCACGCCGAATTTGCGGCGGCGGATTCGGCGACTCCTCGACGCGAAGCCGGAGCAGACGAAGCGGCTGCAACTGGCTGGGCGCGTGGCGCGCATCGAGTACGCGCGCACCGGATCGGACTTTGAAATGTGGCTGCGCCTGTACGAAGCCACGCGGGGCGTTTTTGGCGAGCGCGTGCGCAGGCGGCTGCATCTGCGATCCCCGTTTCTGCTGCGGATGACCGTGGAGAATGCGTATCCGCGCGTATATGTAACCAATCATGTTACAAAATCGGCCATGGACGAGCTGTACGGGCCGTTTCCGTCGCGGGCGACGGCGGAGCGGTTCTGCGAGGACATGCTCGACCTCTTCAAGCTGCGGCGCTGCGTCGAAAACCTGACGCCGGATCCGGCGTTTCCCGGCTGCGTGTATTCCGAGATGAAGAAGTGCCTGGCGCCGTGCTTCCAGGGATGCACCGACGAGCGCTATGCCGAAGAAGCGGCGGCGGTGCGGGCCTTTCTGCGCACACGCGGAGCGAGCCTGGCCGAGGCGCTGGGCCGCGAGCGAGAGCAGGCCTCGGAACTGCTGGAGTTTGAGAAGGCCGCGGACTTGCATGAGCGGCTGGCGAAGGCACAGCAGGTCGCGACGGAAGCTCCGGAACTGTTGCGGCCGCTGGCACAGCTCGTCGGGGTGATCGTGCAAGCGGCGGCCGGGGGCGAGCAGGTGGCGCTGTTCGCGCTGGCGCAAGGCGCGCTGCGCGGACCGGCATATTTTTCGGTGGCGGGTATGCGGCATCCCAACGAAGCCGCGGGATCGAGCTCGCTGTTTGCGCAGCCGGTGGGCGCGATGGAAGCCGTTCCCGAGAACGCTCCGGCGGTGATCATGGCCTCGCGCGACGAGCTGGAGCAGCGGCTTGCGGCGGCCTTGGCCGAGCTGGAGCCGGCAGGGAAGCGGCGCGGCGCTGCGGGTTCGCTCGCGGATTACCTGTGCCTGTTGACGCGGTGGTATTACCGTCCGGCCGCGAAGCGCGCGGGAGAAATGGTTCTCGCCGGCGACGACGGACGCGTGGCGACCAAAGCCGTGCTGCGCGCGGTGTCGCGCGTGTGGGTGAAGAGCAGGGCATAGAAGGCCAACGAAAATCAGTCAGCAAGAGGCCGTTAGCCCAAAGTTGTCCGCGAAAATGACGCGGGCCACAGAGCGAACGACGCAGCCACATTTCGTTCTGTTTGAATATCCCGGAGTTCAGGGCAAATAAACGCCGGGAGAGCGATAGAGCTTACCGTCGAGGACCGTGTCGATGACCGGAAGATCGGGAGTGGCGGTGATGATCTCGATCGCGCCGTCGCTCAAGATTGCCGTGTCCTCCGCTTTTGCTCCCTGGAGCGAGGGGTTCCACGCAAAGGCCTGCACCGGATCGACAATCTGTGTGCCGTTGGGCGTGGCGACCCAGTCGCGCTCGAGATAGCCGCAGGGCCCTCCCTGATGGTGCTGGTTGATTTCGTCAGGGAATCCTGCATCGGCATAGCCGCGGGCGGCGACGGCGTAGAGTGCGGCGGAGGTCACTCCGGCGCGGGTGGCGTGGAGAAGCGCGGCGTTGATGGCGGCCGCCTTCTCAAAATTCGCAGCGAGCGTGGCAGGCATGGGTCCGAAGTGGACGAAGCGCGTGATCGAAATCGCGAGGCCCCGGCGGCGCGCGCAGAGATTGAGCATGCCGTAGTTCTTCAGGACACCCGCGCGAGGGACAGCATGCTTGTAGCGAAAGATGCGCTCATCCGTGCCCATCAGCAGCACGGTGGGCGTGATGTGCTGCGCGAGCAGATCGGCAGCGATCCGGGCGCCCATCTCGTCTTCGGTTACGCCGGGCACGAGTGCTTTGAGCACGCGGGTGGTCGAGGTGGCTACGGCGGCGCCGAGCGCGCGGAAGCGCTCGACTTCCGTGGGCAGCAGAGGCGCGCGCAGCGGCGTGAGGTGGGCCGGGTAGAAGCCGGCGTGCGCGGCATCGGATCCGATCTCAGGCCCGGCGATTTTGTGGGCGATGTCGCAGGCATCGCCGTCCTGCCAGGGATAGAGTGCGGGTTCGTAGTCGAGCCCCGCGAATTCTTCGGCCGCGAGGCGCGCGGCTTCGTTGTTGGGCGCGATGCAGTAGCGCTTGCCGGCGCGGGTGATGAGGAGCGAGCAGACGGCGGTCTCCACGGGGCCGACGCGGGCTTCAACGCGGCCAGCCGTGGCCCAGGCGAGGTTCTCGTGGCGGCTGAGCAGGATGGCCTCCCAGCCGTGCTGATCCATCAGGGCGCTCAGGCGCGCGTGCTTGGCGTCGAGTTCGGAAGCGATGGATTCGGAAACGGAAGAGGGCGAGGTGAGAGTCGTTGTCATAGGTGCATCTCGGGTGAATCGGTTTAATTCAGCGATTTTCGAGAAAACAAGACCAAAGGGAACTGTACATCACGGCGGGGGAGAAGCGGTCGGCGAAAAAGCGGTCAGAGAAAGGGCGGTCAGCTCAGAGGCGGCCGGCTTGCCGGGACGAGGCAGATGCGGGCGGCGAGGAGGACGAGTGCGATCCAGAGCAGGTCGGCGCCGAGGAGGTGGGCCATTTGCAGCGGTGTGGGCGCGAGGAGAGTCAGGTCGGCGACACCGAGGAAGTATTGCAGTCCGAGAAGCGCGAGAACGGCGAGCGCAAGCGAGCGAGCGGCAGGCACGCGCAGGCTGCGGGCGACGAGCCAGAGGATGAAGAGTCCGGCAACGAGGCTGGCGGCGGGATGGAACCAGCGAATGCGCAGCAGCCAGGAACTGCCGGAGGAGAAGTCCTGCGCAACGGCAGCGAGCAGATGGTGCGCGGGGTAGAGCGTGTCGCCGAGGGCAGCCAGCGATCCGGTGACGCCGACGATCAGCGTGGCGGCGAGGCCGGTAAGCGCAAGCGCGGGAGCGTGCAGGCCGAGCGTGCCGCGCAGGGCGCCGGCGCCGCGAGCGACGAAGTGCGCGGTCAGGGTGAGGGCGGCGAGCAGCAGCAGCGTATTGGTGAGGTGCAGCCCGAGGTAGACGGCGCGGAGGGGCGAGGCATTGTTGGCGACGAGCCCAAGTTTCACGAGCAGTGCGCCGAGCAGAGCTTCAATGAACGTGAAGATGAGGACGGCGATGGCGGCGCCGCGGGCGAGATGGCGTTTGGGCGTGGCGCGGAAGGCCCAGAAGACCAAGGCGAGCACGCAGAGCGTGTCGATGCCGCTGGTGAGCCGGTGAGAGAACTCGACGAGGGTGGCGACAGCGGCGTGATGCTGGAGGAGGGTGCCGTTGCAGAGGGGCCAGTGGTCCCCGCATCCGCCACCCGAGCCGGTGGCGCGCACCGCCGATCCCCAGACGATGACGGCCACGTTGTAGGCGAGCACGCCCCAGGCGAAGCGGCGCAGCGAGCGGGGCGGCGGAGCGGCAGCGGGAGTGGCGGCGGCGATCACGGCGGGTCTGACTTCGATTTTAGACTCGGCGCAACTGTTGGAGGGAAAGCCCCATCCCTTCGGAGATGAGAAGAAATGGGCAGTGGATGACGTGGATGGTGGCGGCGGGGCTTGCTATGGGTCCGGCCGCCTTTGTGTGCAGCGCGCAGAACGGACAAAGCGCGAAGCAGGACATGAAAAACGCAGGACAGGATTCGAAAGACGCCGCGAAGGACGCCGGCAACGGAACGAAGAAGGGAACCAGCAAGGCCTACCACGCGACGAAGCGGGGAACGAAAAAGGCGTATCACAAGACAAAAAATACGGCTCAGGGCGCGGCGAGCGGCGCGAAACAGGGAGCGCAGCAGCCGCAATGAAGCGGGCGACAAGCGGTTAGCAAAAAGCTGTTGGCAAATGACTGTGAGCGAAAAGTTGCAGGCAGAAAGCTGTAAGCGAATGCCTCGAGGCTGGAACCTGCAGCAGAATCAATCAGTCGGCAGGACTCCAGGAATCGGCCGTTGGAGCGCGAGGGCGCATTCCGCAGCCGATTTCTAATGCGTGCGTAGGTTCTAGCTAATGTGGATGCCGAAGAACTGACCCAGGCCGACGGTGAAAAGGAAGCATCCGTAGAGGGCGTGCTCGAGCGAGGAGACCAGCAACGACCGGCTGGTGAGATGACGCCGCGCGAAGAGGATGCCGCCCGGGAAAGTGGCGGCGACGGCAATCCAGTTGTGAAAGAGCAGATGCATCGCGGCAAACGCGGTGGCGCTTGCGAAAAGCAGCAGTGCCGGGGATGCGCCGGCGGGCTGGAAGACGGGGCGGTAGCGGTGAAGGATCCATGTGCGATAGACGAGACCCTGCGGATAGACCGAGAGGATCGGATAGCTGATCATCACGAACGCCCAGAAGCGTGGATGGAAGCGCGGCAGGCTGAGGAAGAGATCGGGCAGATAGACGTGGACCAGGGCGCCAACCACCATGACGCCAGCGGCGAAGAGTGCAAGCATCTGCGGCAGATGGCGGAGGAGCGGCCTTGCGTTCCATAGCTCGCGGCGATGAAAGCTGGGGTCGCGCCAGAGACCGTAAAGGACGTAGGCCGCTGCGATCCAGAGCATCGACAGCCGCGGGAGACCGGCTGAGATGGGCATCCAGAGCACGAGCGGGATCACACCGAAGAAGATCAGAAACTCAGTGAGCCGCGCGGCTCGCGGAACGGATGCATCCGGGACAACGGCGGACGGGGCGACCGTGGGGAACGGCAGGACCTTCGCCGAAATGGCTGCGGGCTCCGAAACGGGCTCAGGAACAAGAACAGGCCCAGGAACAGAAACTGGGTTGGCCTGCGGAGCCACAAGTCTCTGTGGCTGCATGTTGTCGGCTGCAGCCGACCTTATCCGGCTGCCAGCTCCTTCGCACGCTGCGAGGCGCGCATGACAGCTTTGATGAGGGTTACACGCAATCCGCCTTCCTCTAATTCCAAAATTCCGTCGATGGTGCAGCCGGCAGGGGTGGTAACGGCGTCTTTGAGCAGGGCCGGGTGGTAGCCGGTTTCCAGCACCATCTTTGCGGCGCCAAAGGTGGTCTGGGCGGCGAGGAGGGTGGCGATGTCTCTCGGCAGCCCGACCTTGACGCCGGCTTCGGCCAGCGATTCCAAAATGATGTAGATGAAGGCGGGCCCGCTGGCGCTGAGTCCGGTGACCGCGTCCATGTGCTTCTCGTCGACGATAACGGTGCGGCCGACGGCAGCAAAGAGGCTTTCGGCCAGCGCCATATGCTGCGGCTCGACAAAGCGGCCGCGGCAGAGCGCGGAGATGCCGGCCCCCAGCATCGACGGCGTATTCGGCATGGCGCGGATCACCGGAACTTCCTCGACGGCAACTTTCTCGATGGCCTCGGTGCGCACCGACGCGGCGAACGAGATGAGCAGCTTCTCCGGCGTCAGCACGGGGCGGATCTCTTCAATGAGCGCGGGAATTTGGAAGGGCTTAACGCCGAGCAGCAGCACGTCAGCCTGGGCGGCGACGGCGCGATTGTGGGTGGAGACGTCGATGCCCCACTGCGCGGAGAGGGCTTGGGCGCGGTCGGCGTGGGCCACGGTGGCAGAAAGGCGGTCGGGCGTGAGGATCTGCTGCTTGAGGAACGCCTGAAGGAGGATGCCGCCCATTTTGCCGGCGCCGAGCACGGCGACGCGCTGTTCGGAAAGAGTAGACATGGTGGAAACAGGATAGCGTCTTCAGAGCCGGGAGCCGATTGGCATTAGCGGCGGCCGGAGGACTTCGGAGACATTCGGGATTTCTTTGCCACCTTCTCGCCGCTCTCGATCCGGTGGGCGTTGAGAATGGCGGGAATGAGGCCGGGGAAGCGGGTCTCGATTTCCGCACAGCGCGGGGCGAATCGCATTTCCACGCCGTGCCGCTCGGCGCGGACCAGCCCGTTCTCCCGCAGGATGCGGAAATGCTGGGAGAGGGTCGACTTGGGAACAGGCGGGTCGCTGACGGTGAGAAACGAGGAGCAATTCTGCGTGCATTGCTGCGAGGCAATATCGGCGTAAATGGCCACGCGGACCGGATCCGACAGCGCGTAGAGGATACCCTCGACGGTGGTGTCTTCGAGCGCGGGATGGAACAGCGGGCGCACATCTAATGGATACGGCAAGACGCCCTGCGGTTCAATAGTTCATTAAAACGGAACTTATGAATCTTCCGCAGAGGCGCGGCCATCTACTGCCCAGAACGACTTTGGAGCGGCCGCTCAGGCGGGCTCCGGGAAGAGAAGGGATTCGATTATGGCAAAGCTTCAGGGAAAAGTAGCTGTGGTGACCGGCGCTTCGAAGGGCATTGGCGCGGCCATCGCAAAGTCGCTCGCCGCCGAGGGCGCATCGGTCGTCGTGAACTACGCTTCGAGCAAGGCGGGCGCGGACAAGGTCGTCGCCGACATCACGAAGGCGGGCGGCAAAGCCGTCGCCGTGGGCGGCGATGTCAGCAAAGCCGCCGACGCGCAGGCGCTGATCGAGGGCGCGGTGAAGGCGTTCGGCAAGCTCGACATCCTGGTGAATAACTCGGGCGTGTACGAATTCGCGCCGCTCGATGCGGTCACCGAAGCGCACTACGACAAGCAGTTCAACGTGAACGTGAAGGGCCTGCTGCTGACGACGCAGGCTGCGGCGAGGCATCTGGGCGAGGGTGCGAGCATCATCAACATCGGCTCGGTGGTGAGCAGCCGGGCTCCGGAAAACAGCGTCGTGTACACCGCAACCAAGGGCGCAGTGGATGCGATTACTCGGGTGCTGGCGAACGAACTCGGTCCGCGGAAGATTCGTGTGAACTCCATCAACCCCGGGATGGTGGATACCGAGGGTGCGCGGACCGCGGGAGTCATTGGCTCCGACTGGGAGACGGGTGTGGTGGCGCAGACACCGCTGGGCCGCCTCGGTCAGGTGGACGATATTGCGGGCGTGGCAACGTTCCTCGCGTCGAGCGATGCGAAGTGGATCACCGGGCAGTTGTTGCTGGCAGGCGGGGGCTTGCGGTAAATCGCCGAGTCACCGAGCGGTGCGGCGCGGGACGTATCCCGCGCCGTTTTCTTTAGCCGACGAGACGATTCAATTTCTGCGGCGATCAATGCCTGAAGACGATTTTCGCAAAGGTGCCGGCCAGTTCGTTGGGGCCGATTCCCTGACCAACGGTGACGAATAATTCGTTGGTTTCGCCATTGGCCGCGGATCCGCCGCCAAAGGCAATTCCCCACAGATTATTGAGAATAATTTTTTTGCCCTGCTCGTCTCGTAGTGTGCCGACAAATTGTCCACTGATCGGATCAAACGCATTGATGGTGCCCTCAACGGAGTTGTTGGAAACCAGCAGGGTATTGCTCAGGGGGCCGAAGTTTCGGGGAGCGGCGGCGATACCCCAGGCCTGATTGAGGCGCGGTCCCTGAATCAGTGTTTTCACAAAGGTTCCGTCCTCCCTGAACACATCGACAGCGCCCCCTGCGCCGACGTTGGGTACGGCATACGTGACATACACGAGGCCACTGATGTCCTGAACACCGAAGACGGAGAAGGTTGACGGAATAGAGGGATCGGTGAGCGAAGTCACCAGGTTGAAGCTCCCATCGAACACATCCACCTTGTTATTGGCGTTGTCGGCCGCGTACAGAAAGTTTCCCGACGGATTGCTGGTGATCGCAAGGCCGGTGTACGAAGCCTTGCTGGCCGAGTTATCGACCATGATCCAGGACTGATTCTTATTGACTCCGGGCGCCCACGCGCTGATGGTGCCATCGAGAGTCGCAAAGATAAAAGGCGCAGCTGCGCCCTGAACCTGGAAATCCGTCGACGATCCGTTGAACACGACCCCGGTGGGTGTCCCAGGGCCGTTCCCACCGGTTGGCGAAGATGGGCCGTTGCCGGCAGTGGGTATGAGAACCCTGAGTGACTCCTGAGTTCCGTTGGCTGCATACAGTGTCGACCAGCCTGTGTCGTTATCGCTGATCCACCACGGGCTGGTGGCGCTGCGGGCCAGGCCCCAGGCGTTGGCGAGCAGCGGATCGATGGTGGGAGCCTCACCGACCTGGTCGGAAACCAAATTAGTGAGCTTGTACTGCGCTTCGGCTGGTATTGAAAGCGTGAGAAAACCCACGCCAAGGCAAGCGGCGACTGCGATCCTGCCAAGCTGCATAGTCGTGTCTCCTTGAGGAATTTGGCAAAGAGGAAGCGCGGAGCCATCGAGTCCGAGTGCCGGTAAAGCACCTGCCGGATTTTCTGGTTGGTGAGCGATGGCCCGATCCTGGGGAGTGATCCTAGGCTGAATCGCGAGTGAGATTTGTCATCGATTGGTCACTGGTTGGTAAGATTCGGTGCTGAGCTGAGCCAAAGCGCGGCAGCTTTCGAAGCCTTAACGGCATCACCAGGATTGCGTCCTGCAACAGATGAGGGTGGAGTATTTGGGCAAGGCCTGAAGCTCTGCTCTGATACAAAGCCACAAGCCCGACTCGCAGCCCCGGGGAACTTCAGGGAACTCCACATCTGCGAACGGCACGCAGATGTGGGGCATCTGAAGCTAGTTTTGGCTTTGAATCCACGCAGTGATGCGCTGGTCGAGAACGTCGAGGGGCAGCGCGCCGGAGTCGATGACCTGATCGTGGAAGGCGCGAAGGTTGAACTTCGGGCCTAATGTTTTTTCGGCGCGGGCGCGGAGCTCGAGGATTTTGAGCTGCCCGATCTTGTAGCCGAGGGCCTGCGCCGGCCACGCGACATAGCGATCGCACTCGGCGTTGACGGTGGCGTCGTCGAGTCCGGAGTGCGCGTGGAAATAGTCGACCATCTGTTGCCGCGTCCAGTGGTCGGAGTGGACGCCGGTGTCGACGACGAGGCGAATGGCGCGAAAGATGTCGGCTTCAAGACGGCCGAAATCGGAGTAGGGATCCTGATAGAAGCCGATGTCTTTGCCGAGGTGTTCGGCGTAGAGCCCCCAGCCTTCGGTATACGCGGTGTAGCCGAGGTATCTGCGGAAGTCGGGGATGCCGGTGAGCTCCTGCGCCATGGAAATCTGCAGATGATGGCCGGGGAGGCCTTCGTGATAGGCGATGGACTCGACGTTGGCCAGCGAGCGGTGCGCATAGTCGTAGGTGTTCACGCGGACGGTGCCGGGACGGGAGCCGTCGGGCGTGCCCATCTCGTAATAGGCCGGAGCCTGGTCCTTCTCCATGTATTCGGGTATGGCTGCAACCACGAGCGGCGCTTTGGGCAGGCGTCCGAATAGCTCGGGGAGCTTCGGGCGCATCTTGTCGAGATCGGCACGGTATACGTCGAGGAGCGCCTCACGGCTGGTGGGGTGAAGCTTCGGATTCGCCGCGATGGCAGCGCGGAGGGCCGCGATGTCGGCGTAACCGAGTTTCTTCGCGATCACCAGCATGTCGGCTTCGTCCTTGGCGACTTCATCGATGCCGATCTGGTGAATCTGCGCGGGCGTCAGGTCCGTCGTTGTGCTCTGCTTTACGCGAAAGGCGTAGTACGCGTCGCCGTCGGGCAGCGACCACACGCCCGGATCGGTGCGGCCGGCCGGAATGTACTGCGCTGACAGAAATTTCGCGAAGCGCTGATACGCGGGGTACACCTGCTTCGTGATGGCGGCGATGAGGTCGTCGTGGATCTGCTTCTGGTCGGCGGCCGAGATGGACGCGGGAAACTTCTTCAGCGGCAGGGCGAAGGGGCTGTCTTCCGGCTTCTGGGCGAGCAGGCTGTTGACCTGCACGAGGACTTTCTCGAGCAGGTATTTCGGCGGGACGCGATGGTCGTCCATGCCGGTCAGCATGTTATCGGTGACCTGCTGAAACGCGGTGGGCACTTTGGTGAGGCGCGCGATGTAGTCGTCGTAGTCCTTCAAGCTGGTGAAACTAAGCTGCGGAACGAGCTGGGGCAGATCGAGGTGGAGACCGCTGAACTGGTTCTCGGGCATCTCCCAGGGCTTGAATTGCGAGGCTTCCTGATCCTCGATGAGCTGGCGAACCATGAGGTCGCGGGAGAGGACGAGCTGTTCGTCCATGCCCGTCGTGTCGATGGCGCCGAGCTTGACGAGATACTCGCGTTCGCGGGCCAGGTTGGTGTTGTATGCGTCGACGGAGTAGTCGGAGAGCTGGTCGTTCCAGCGCTTGTCACCGATGGTGGACGCGAATTCGGGATTGTGGCTGAGATTGTCTTCCCATATCTGCGCGAAGAGGTCGTTGAGAGATTTTTCGCGGGAAGAAAGATCGGGAGCTGCGGCTTCCTGGGGGAAGGCGGGTACAGCCGACACAAATACGAGCATGAGGAAAAGGGCGGCGACGCGGCGATGCATAAGAGCAGGGTACAGGGTACAGGCGGGGAGGGAACGGAGCTAGCCGGGGGTTTTGACGCCGGAGCGGATCATCTCCACCGACTTCGCGAGGCGGCGCGCGCGGGTCGCCTCTTGTTTCGCTTCAGTGATCCAGCGGCAATATTCCCTGCGATGGGTATAGCTGAGCGCGTCGAATGCTTTGCGAAGCTTTTCATTCTTCAGGAGGGCGGCGAAGTCGGAGGGGACTTCGACGGTGCGCGCGGCTTCGTCCTTCCAGACGACGACATCAACGGTGTCGCCGATCCCCTTGCCGAGCTGGTCACGGACGGCCTTCAGCATGCAGAGCATGTGCTTCGGCTCTCCATATTTCATCAGCGAGCCCTTGTAAGGTATGCCGTTGAAAGTGGCGTGCACGGGGATGCGGCTTTTGGCGCCGAACTCCTTCTCGACGTCGTAGGGAAACAGGACGTAAGCTCCGCCGGTGCCCACCGAGGCGGCCTGGATGGATGCCCTGAAGACGTAGCGTTTCATGGCAAACAGAGTACGCCGCGAAGCCGAAAAGCGAGCAGCCAAAAGAGCTCAGGGAGAAAGCCCGAAGCCGGAAGCTCCCTAAGCTACGGCGGCGTCGGTCTGCAGGGGCATTTCCATCACATTCGCGTTGGCGCTGAGTGGCATGGAAATGGAGAACGTGGTTCCCGATTGCGCTTTGCCCGAGCGGCTGCGGACTCGGATCGTCCAGCCGTTGCGGCGAATGATTTCGCCGGTGACCCAGAGGCCGAGGCCGGTGCCGGTCTCTCCCTTGGTGGTGACAAAGGGCTCGAAGATGGCGGGCAGCAGCGCGGGCGGGATGCCGGATCCGGAATCGGCGATGGTGAGGCGCAGCGAGCGGCGCGACCGGGAGATGCGGATGCGGAGGCGGCCGCCGTGGCGCATGGCATCGATGGCATTGCCGATGATGTTGGCGATCACCTGGCGCAGTTCGCCGGGGCTGGCCAGCACCGTGTCGGAGGATTCGTCGGACTCGACCTGAACCGTGATGTCGGCGGAATTGAGGCGTGAATTGTAGAGAACGAGCACGGAATGCAGGACCGCGCCGATTTCGGTCTCGACGGGGTGATTGGGCTCGCGATAGAAGCGGAGGGTTTGCTTGGCAATCTCCGCGACTCGGGCGAGCTCCTGCTCGGCATCGGCAAGATATTTCTCAGTCTGACCGCCGTCCGGATTCACACGGATGAGATAGAGCAGGTTGGTGACGGCTTCAAGCGGGTTGTTGATCTCGTGCGCGATCGAGGCGGCGAGGCGGCCGGTGACCGCGAGCTTCTCCGAGCGGCGAAGAGCTTCCTGGGCGCGGGCGTACTGCTGCATCTGGTCGCGAATCTGATACTGGCGGTGGCGGCCCCGGAGCGCGATCTCGAGGGTGCTGAGCAGGGTTTCGGGGCGGAAGGGCCGTTCGAGCAGAAAGATGTTGCCGAGGGGGCGGCGCAGCTCGCGCAAGCGCTCGCTCTGCACGGTGACGCGCCCGCCGACGGTGAGCAGGATGAGGGGAAAGTCGGACCAGGCCGGCTGCTCTTCGACGACCTGACGGAGCTGGGCAATCGCGGCGGAGGTGAGCGCCTCCTCGGAGATCATGGCCGCGCCGGCGCCACGGCCGATTTCGAGGCACAGCTCATCGATGCCGGCTGCGACATGGCAGGGGATGGAACGGCGCTCGAGGAGATTCGCGATCAGCTGCGAGTCTTTCCCCGTAGGCGCGAGGATGATGGTGCGATTGTCGTGCGCAGAAGGTACTGTGTCAGGCAGCAGCATGATCCTCCGCCGATTCAGGCTTCTCGGTGAGCCTCGGCACGCCGGTAAGCACGCCTTCAAACTGGCTGAGCGGATTGCCCACGCGGACAACGCCGTTCTCGAGGAAGAGTTCGCGGATGGTGCGCTCGTGCGGGCCGCTGCGCTTCTTGACCACGGACAGGGCCTGGCGGATCTGGCCTGCGCGTTCGAAATAGCGGAACAGGAGGATGGTGTCGGCAAGATAGCTGACATCGACGGGAGACGACATCGCCGAACCGATGATTCCGGCCTGGGCGAGAGTGATGATCGTGGCCACGCCCTGCTGTCCGAGATAAGAAAAGAGCTCGTGCATCTGCATGGCGAGGTACTGCTCGTGGGGCATGGCGTTGAGCAGGCCGTTCATGCTGTCGATGACAAGGAGCTTGAGGTTTTGCTTGTCGACGAGGTCCCGGATTTGGGACACGAATTCACCGGGCGAGAGCTCGGCAGGATCGACGGTCTGTACCTGCAGCAGGCCGGTCCTGAGAATCGGATCGGGATCCATGCCGAGGCCGCGTGCGCGGCCGAAGAGCGTGGCGAGAGACTCGTCGAAGGTGAAGATCATAGCCTTCTCGCCGCGCTGAGCGCAGGAATAGGCATAGCGATAGGCGATGGTGGATTTGCCGCAGCCGGCAGGGCCGGTGAGCAGGGTGCTGGTGCCGTTGTCGATGCCGCCGCGGAAGAGGTCGTCCAGTTCCGTCAGGCCGCTGGCGACGTGCTTGCGCTCGAATCCCGGTAAGTGCTCGGCGGCGATCAGGCGTGGAAAGATCTGGAGACCGCCGGTGCAAATGACGTAGTCATGATAGCCCTCGCGGAAGGCGGTGCCGCGGAGTTTGTGGACCTCGATGCGGCGGCGCTTGGTGCCATAGTCGCGGCCGATGCCCTCCATCACGATCACGCCGTGGGCGATGCTCTGGAGTTGAAGGTCGTCGCCGGACATCGAAGTGCGGTCGTCGAGCATCAGCACGGTGATGTTACCGCCCGAAATCTGACGCTTCAGGGCGAGGACCTGGCGGCGGTAGCGGAGCGGATCGCGGGCGAGCATGCGCAGTTCCGCCAGCGAGTCGAAAACGAGCCGCTGCGGCTTCACCTCATCCACTTTTCTGAGGATGGCGGCGATGGTGTCGGCCAGCTCCACTTCAGAAGGATGGAAGACGGTGTACTGCGACTCCGGCGTGAGATCGTCGTCAGGCGGAATCATCTCGAAGATGCCGAGTTTGTCGGTCGACCAGCCGTGGGACGCCGCAACCTGTTCGAGCTCGCCGCGAGACTCCGAAAGGGTGACGTAGAGGACAGTTTCTCCCTTGTGGATGCCCTCCAGCAGAAACTGCAGAGCGAGTGTGGTTTTGCCGGTGCCCGGATCGCCCTCGATCAGGTAGAGGTGGCCCTGCGGGAATCCGCCGTGGAGGATGTCGTCGAGGCCGGCGATGCCGGATTTGAGACGCGGGAGGGCGGGATTACCGTTGGACGCCGCAGGGATTGAGGGTTTGGGCGCAGCGATTGCATGGGCCCCGGATGTTGTGATCTTACTTTTCACCGTTGTGCTCTCCGAAGGGGTCTCTCTTCCGGCGAGGGCGGACGAAGACAGTGGAGTAAAAAACTCGAAAATTCGATGCGGCGGCGCACGGGTTCGGTTGTTTCCGGGGAGGGTTCGGAACAAAGAGGGGGCGGGGGATTGCGGGTCCGGATTCCGGCGGGAGATTACTGGAGCCCGGCAGCGAGCGGGTGCTTGCCGTCGAGCATGCGGTAGAGGGTGGAACGGCTGATGCCGAGCAGGCGCGCGGCGCGGACTTTATTGCCATTGGCACGCGCCAGAACAACGGTGACATGGCGAAGGATTGCGCGATCGAGGTTGGGGTCGTCGGCACTGAATTCGCAGGGGGCGGCGGGGACGGGCGGCGTGGACCAGTCGAGGCGAGGAATATCGATGGGGCGAATCCACTGTGCGGCGGTTTCGAGGGCGGCGGTGTTCACGACGATTTCGAGATCGCGGACATTGCCGGGCCAGGAGTGGGAGGAGAGGCGGGCGAGGACGCCGGGGGCGAAACCGCGGAGAGGCTTTCCATGCGTCTGGCTCCAGTGGCGGAGGAAGTGGGCGGCGAGCAGAGGGATATCCTCGCGGCGCTCGCGCAGCGTGGGGATGGAGAAGCGAATGGCTGTGAGGTGCGCGGCGAGGTCGGCGCGAAACGTGCCGGAGGTGGAGAGGCGGCGGAGGGGCTGGAGGGAACCGGCGACCAGCTGCAGGGGGCCGGCGGCGGCATGGAGGCGAATGCGCTCGCGCAGGGCACGCTCCAGGAAGTCGCGCAGGTCGCGCTGCTGCGGCACTGAGAGCTCCTCGATGTGCGAGAGGTAGAGCAGTCCGCCGCCGGCGTCGCGCCAATGGGTGAGGGCATCTTCAAGAAATTCCGATGCGGCAAAGGGCGCGAAGGGACCTGCGGCGCCCGGGCCAAGCTTGTGGAGAGTACGAGCCGCGAGCATTTTTCCGGTACCGGTCTCGCCCTCGACGGTAGCGAGGCGAAAATGAGGGGCGGTGCAGCGCATTCGGGCGAAGAGGTGCTGCATGACGGGACTGGCACCCACCATGAAGCCGAGCATGTGCCGGCGGACCTCGAGGCGCTCGGGCGCAAGTGCGCTGAAGGAAGATGCGGCAGCATCGAGCCCATCGGGTTCAGGGATTGGCTCCGGATCGCGGAAACCGGGCTGGGATTCCAGCCCCTGAGGCTGCGATCTCCGGAGAAGGGCTTTATCCGGATTGGCGTTACCGATCAGCGTGGGATACACGTTGCTGCTCCGTAGTGCTGTTTTCTGTATCGGCAGGGGGAGGGAGAAGTTGAAAGGGGCTATCCTGCGTCCCGGCCGTGGGGAAAGGGTTCATCGTTCATCAAAAGATAGGTGGAAAAAACTCAGACTTTGCAGTAACAAACGGACTGGAAAGGTGTCCTGAATCCGCATAGGCTTTCCCACGCTGCAACTCAGTGATCCGCACGCACCTGCTGCCGGGCCCATTCGAACAGAGAAAACAAAAAACTTCTGAAAACCGACTTCGATTCCTCGACGGGAGCAAGACATGAAATCGATACGAATCCTGGCCATGATGGTCCCTGCCCTTTTGCTGGGGCTGGTTCCGGCTTCATCCCCCGCCCAGATCGCCTTTGGGATTGGGATATCCATCAGCGTTCATACCGCGCCGCCGGCGCTGCCGGTATACGTACAACCTCCGTGTCCGGTGGAGGGGTTCCTGTGGGTGCCTGGGTACTGGGCGTGGAACGATGACTTTGGCTACTACTGGGTGCCGGGTGTGTGGGTTGCGCCTCCGCAGCCTGGGCTGCTGTGGACACCGGGCTACTGGGGCTGGGGAGCGGGCGTATACGGCTGGCATGCGGGATACTGGGGCATGCACGTGGGCTTCTACGGCGGCGTTAACTACGGCGGCGGCTACGGCGGCGTCGGATTCATCGGCGGCGGCTGGCAAGGCGGCGTTTTCCGCTACAACACGGCGGTGGTGAACGTGAACACCACGGTGGTCCGCAACGTGTACGTCGACAAGACGGTCATCAACAACACAACGATCATCAATAACAGCTCGCACGCGAGCTTCAACGGCGGCGCGGGCGGCGTGCAGGCGCAGCCGACGGCACAGGAGCGGCAATACCAGAACGAGCAGCACTTCCAGCCAACCGCGGCGCAGACGCAGCATGAGACGACGGCCAAGACCGATCCAACGGCTCGCTTCTCAGCCAACCACGGCGCGCCTCCGGCGGCAGCCGAAGCGCGGGTGGGGGCGAGGCCGATCGGGGCGACGAATCATCCGACGCCGGAACAGATCCACGCGGCTTCGGAGCAATCGAAGGCCGTAGCGCAGGAAAAGACTTTTGCGGCCAGTCATCCCGCCGGCCAGGCGGGACACCCGGGAGCGGGCGCGGGATCGTCGATGCACGCGAATGCCGGCGGCGGCAAACCGGCGCCTGGTCAGGGGGGATCGGCAATGCACGCCAGTCCGAACGGGAACGCCGGGCATCCTGCGTCAGGCCAGAGCGGGTCGGCGATGCATCCGAATGGAAATGGCGGCCGTCCTGCGCCAAGCCAGGGCGGATCGGGTGCTCGTCCGAACAGCGGCGGAGGGCAGGCGCATCCGGCGCCAGCGAAGCCGGCCAACCACCCGGCGCCTCCACCGAAGCCGAAGAAGCCGGAGCGCTAATTTCATCCAAACGCTGCAGCGGAAAGGCAGGCAAAGCGCCTGCCTTTTTTGCTGCGCCGGGGGTGAGGGAAACCAGGCTGGGGAGGATTGGTCCGCCGGTTGCCCGCGAGCCGCCGAAAACCTGCGCGGAACTGTGGATCGGAACGCAGAAAAATGTCTGGCCGCGCCCAGCGGCACACTACCGCCCGTCGAAATAACGGCATCGTACAGACAGCCGGGATCCTGCGCGAGCGCCAACATACGCCGAAGGGATCAGGTCCCGGAACCGTCGATGGAGCTTGAAAAATGAGAAAAATACTAAAAAGAATCGCGTTCCTGATGCCGGGCTTGCTGCTGTGTGCCATACCCACGTCGATGCCGGCGCAAATCGGCATCGGGATCTCGATATCCGCTAACTTCGCGCCTCCGGTGCTGCCGGTGTATGCGCAGCCGCCTTGCCCGGTTCAGGGTTATCTCTGGACGCCGGGATACTGGGCATGGGACGCCGACTACGGCTATTACTGGGTTCCGGGCGCGTGGGTGGAGCCGCCGCAACCTGGATTGCTATGGACGCCGGGCTACTGGGGATTTGCCGGTGGCGCTTATGGATGGCATGAAGGCTACTGGGGCGCCACGGTGGGCTTCTACGGAGGCGTGAACTACGGCTTTGGGTACGGCGGCGAAGGCTTCTACGGCGGCCGCTGGGCAGGCGGGGTTTTCCAGTACAACACAGCGGTGGTGAACGTGAACCGCACGGTGATTCGGAACGTGTACGTCGACAGGACGGTCATCAACAGGACAACGGTGATCAACGACCGCGCGAGCTTCAACGGACCGGGTGGTGTGAACCGCCAGCCAACTCCTGTCGAACAGCGCGCGATGAGCGAGCATCACTACGAGGCAACGTCGATGCAGACACGAAAGATAACCGAAGCGCGGAGCAATCCGCAGGCGCGGTTCTCGGCCAATCACGGCGCGCCGCCGGCGGCAGCGATGGCGCGGGTAGGCGAGCGGCCCGTAGCGGCGACGAATCATCCGACCGCTGCGGAAGTGCATGCGGCTGCGGCCCAGGAGCGTGGTGCGAAATCAGCGCCTCCCGCTCGCGCAGCCAACAATGAACCGGGCCGGCCCGGAGCAGCGCGGACGGAAGCCAACCGCCCTGAAGCGAACGCAAGGGCGCGGACAGAGACCAGTGCAGGCGCACGGACGGAAGCGAACCGGCCTGCGGTGAATCGCAGTGAGGCCGGACGATCGGCGCCCGCGGCGCGTGAAGGCGCGACTCCGCGGACCGAGAATCGCATGGCCACGCATGCTGCTCCCGCGAAACACGCAGAACCGGCGGCACGGCCTGCGGCTCACGCGGCTCCCGCAGAACACGCGGCACCGAAGGCGGAGTCGAGGCCTGCTCCGGCAGAACGCACAGCGCCGGAACCCCGGGCTGAGTCTCGTCCTGCTCCGGCAGAACACGCGGCACCGGCGCCGAAGCCCGCTGCCCATCCGGCTCCGGAAAAGCACGCTGCCCCGGCGGCTCATCCAGCGCCGAGGCCCGCAGAACATCCTGCTCCGCGGCCTGAGGAGAAAAAGCCTCAGTAGGTATGCGTTCGCGGGACAGGGCGGACAGAATGAAGGGCAGGCCGGTGGGGCCTGCCCTGATTTTTTTGGGTGAGACGCTTCAGGCCTGTCGCGCGCGCGCAGACGGCTGATCGGAGAAGATCTTGCCATCGCGGATGTGAACCACGCGGTGAGCGTACTCGGCGATATCCGGCTCGTGGGTAACGAGCACGATGGTGTTGCCCTTGTGGTGGAGATCGTCGAACAGGGCCATGATCTCTTCGCCGGTTTTCGAATCCAGGTTGCCGGTGGGCTCGTCAGCGAGAATGATGGAGGGATTATTGACCAGGGCGCGGGCGATGGCCACGCGCTGGCGCTGACCGCCGGAGAGCTCGTTGGGCTTGTGCATCATGCGCGACTCGAGGTTGACGGCCGCGAGCGATGCTTTGGCGCGCTCATCGCGCTCGGCGGCCGGCGTGCCGTTGTAGATGAGGGGCAGCTCGACATTGTGCAGCGCAGTTGCGCGGGCGAGCAGATTGAATGTCTGGAAGACGAATCCGATTTCCTTGTTGCGGATGCGGGCCAACTCGTCGTCATTCAGTTCGCTCACGAGGTGGCCGTTGAGCCAGTACTTGCCGTCCGATGGCGAGTCGAGGCAGCCGATGAGGTTCATCAGGGTCGACTTGCCGGAGCCGGAGGGGCCCATGATGGCCACGTACTCGTTGCGCTGAATCCGCAGATTGACCCCCTGGAGGGCCTTAACCTGCTGTTCAGAACCCATGTCGTAGGTCTTCCAGAGATTTTCCACCACGATCATGTCGCCGTTAGGCGAACCGGACACGGGCGTATGAACCGTTTCGGTTGAGGTTTCTGCCGCCATCAGGACTCCTGTCGCCATGCTGAACTGTTACGTGCCGCGTGCCGTCGTGGTTCCCCCCCGACCTGTCCGCGAGCCTCGCTGCTTATGTGGATGAAGAACTCGAAGAGGTCGGTGCGGCGAGTTCAGTATCCTGCTTCACCAGAGAATCCTCTTTCAGATCGCGCAGGACCCGATACGTGCCGGTGACGATGCGATCGCCCGGCTGCAGGCCTTTGGTGACTTCGATATCCGTGGCGCCGGTGACGCCGGTGGTGACCGGAACGAAGTGGACGCGGTCCTTGCCTTTTTCCTTGCGCACAACAAAGACGCCCTGAACCATCTGAGCGTTCTGCTGGTCGGTGCTGGCGGCCGAGACGGTCTGCACGTGGCCAGGATCCTTCAGGTGCTTCGGATCGCGCATGGTCAGCGCCTGGATGGGAATCGCGAGGGCATTGTCCTTGCTGGCGGTGATGATTTTTGCGGTGCAGGAAAGGCCGGGGCGCAGCTCATCAGAAGGCTGATCGAGGGTGACGACGACCTTAAAATCCTTGGCCTCTTCCACGCCGGTGGTGGTCTGGCTGGTGGACTGGCCGCTGGAGCGGAGCAGCGCCTGATCGCCCACCTCGGTGACTCGGCCCCTGAAAATCTTGCCGGGCAGGGCATCGACGGTAACGTCGGCTTCCTGGCCGTTGGCGACGTTGACGATGTCGCTCTCGTCGACCTTGACCTCGGCGGTGATGACCGACATGTCGGCGAGGGTCATCAGCGTCGAGCCTTCCGTATTCTGGATGCCCTGCACGACCATCTCGCCCTGCCGCACCGGCTCATTGGTGACGATGCCGTCAAAGGGGGCGATGGCAATGGTGCGATCGAGCAGATCCTCATTGACTTTAAGGTCGGCCTGCTGGGTCTGGAGGTGGCCACGGGCAGACGCGGTCTGGGCTTTCGACTGGGCCAGAGCGGCTTTGGCCTGGTCGAGACTGGCGACGTCGAGATCGTAGGCAGCCTTCGCGGCATCGAAGTTCTGCTTCGACATGACCTGGGCGGCGACGAGGGCTTTGGCGCGATCGTAGTCAAGCTTCTTTTGTTCGAGATCGGCCTGGGCGTGCTCGACGTTGGCTTCCTGCGTCTTTTCGGCGGCGATGTAGGACGAGATATCGGTTCTGGCAGCGTCAATGGTCGCCTGCTGGGCAGCGACATTTGCGGTCTGCTGCACGTTCTCGATGGTAGCGACAATCTGGCCCTTCTTCACGTGGTCGCCCTCGGCGACGTAGAAGTGGGTGACGCGGCCCATGGCATTGGCGCCCACGTTGACGTAGGTCTTGGGACGGATCTGGCCGGTGGCGTTGACGACAGCCGTTAAGTTCTCATGGCCGACGGTCCCGATGAGCACTTTGGTGTAGCCCGATTGCGCGCGGACAATCGTAAGCCCGACAATCCCGGCGAGAACGACCACGGCAAGAATGATGAGAAGTATTTTCTTCAAGGCAGTTCTTCCTCGCGAAGGGTTACGCAGTTTTGCTGGCGACGGTTCCCAGCGGCTCACCAGGCCAGGCTTGCAGCGGCAGAGGGCTCCCGGACAGAAGCCCGGAAATGAGCCCAGCGGTTGGACGCTGGCCGCGGCGGCCGGTGAGTTGCCGGAAAGATTTCCACGTCATGATAACAGGTTGCCTGAGTGCTTCGTCTTACTGAAAAGGTGCAAGGAAGCCGCTCGGCAGGTTGCAGGAAGCGTGAGGAATGGCTTGAAAGGGTTGCCGCACCCTCGTAGAATAGGGTACGCCCCGAAGGAGCAGTGGTTTCAGGTATGTACAGGCGCCGTTTTACCCTTTCATCCGCAATTCTGACTGGAATGCTCGCCGGCGCTGGGATGCTCAGCGTTCGTGTCCAGGCCCAGCAAACGAGCACTCCGCCCGATTCGACGGCGCAAACCCAGCAAAATCAGCAGGACGATCAGAACCCTCTGAACCGGCCGCTCTCCGACAAGGAGCGCTTCAAGCAGCAAAAAGAGCTGAAGCAGGAGCTGAGCGAGACCTATAAGAAGTGGCTCGACGAGGATGTCCGCTGGATCATTACCGACCAGGAGAAGAAGGCGTTTCTGAGCCTGAGCAACGATGAGGAGCGCGATGCCTTCATCGAGCAGTTCTGGCGGCGGCGCAATCCGAATCCTGATTCACCGGAAAACGAGTTCCGAGAGGAGCATTATCGTCGCATCGCGTACGCCAACGAGCACTTCGCGGCGGGCAAGCCGGGCTGGATGACGGATCGCGGTCATATTTACATCGCCTTCGGACCTCCGGACAGCACGGATTCGCACCCCAGCGGCGGCCCGTACGACCGCCCGATGGAAGAAGGCGGCGGCGAGACGGAGACCTTTCCGTTCGAGGTGTGGCACTACCGGTATCTGGAAGGCATTGGCGAAAACATTGACATCGAGTTTGTGGATACGTGCATGTGCGGCGACTACCACATGACGATCGACCGCTCAGAGAAAGACGCGCTGCTGCACGTGCCGAATGCCGGCAACACGCTTTACGAAGACATGGGCATGGCGAAGCGGGCGGACCGCTTCAAGGGCGGCATGGAAGACCTGGGCCCGGGCCCCGACAGCTCGACGGAAGGCGCGAAGGAATTCGACCGGCTGGAGATGTACGCGAAGCTGATGGCGCCGCCGCCGATCAAGTTTAAGGACCTGACGCTGGCCGAGTACCTGACCAGCCACAAAGTGATCACGGGGCCGATTTTCCCGTTCGACGTGCGGACGGATTTCGTGAAGGTGACCGACGACACGGTGCTGGTGCCGATCACGCTCCAGATCAAGAACCGCGACATTACCTTCAACACGAAGGACGGGGTTGCGAAGGGCGACGTGGACATTATCGGCCGCGTTTCGACAATCACCGACCGCGTGGTGCAGAGCTTCGAAGATCCGGTGCAGGTGGAAGAGCCGGCCGAGCTGCTGCCGAAGGCGATGGAGAACGCGTCACTGTACTGGAGGGCGCTGCCACTGCGTCCGGGCCGGTACCGTATCGACATCGCGATCAAGGATGTGAACAACCCGGATCACGTGGGCATCTGGGCGCAGGCCATCACGGTGCCGCGCTACGACGACGACAAACTGTCGGCCTCGTCGCTGATTCTGGCGGATTCCATGCACCGGGTGCCGTCGAAGGACATCGGGCAGGGGAATTTCATTATCAGCAATACCTACGTGCGGCCGCGGGTCACGTCGAATCCCGCGCAGCCGTCTCCGTTCCACCGCAACCAGAACCTGAACTTCTGGATGCAGGTTTACAATTTGGGGCTCGACCAGAAAAGCAAGCAGAATAACGCTAAGATTGACTATCAGATCCTGGATGTGGCCACGAACAAGACAATATTGGATACGACAGAAGCGTCGCAGACCATGGCCGCAACATCGGATCAGCTGACCATTGAGAAGACCCTCCCCCTTGCAAGTCTTGAGCCTGGGAAGTATATCGTTAGAATCAGCGTGAACGACGACGTGACGCACCAGACGATCGCGCAGTCAGCGCCGTTCACGGTGGATTAGGCTCAGAAGAGTCTCCTGGCGCAGGAATTAGGCGCCGGAGCGATGCCCGAGCAGCCATCAGAGCCGCGGGGCAGGACAGAAACTTCAGGGAGCTGTGCCAGGGAGCAAAACCAGCGAACAGATGCAGTGACCCGACGTGTCTCCATTGCCGGTTCGATTCTCGCTGTGGCAGGAATGCTGTCAGTGGCCGGGGTGTGGGCGGACGCACAGCAGAGCACCAGCCTGAGCGGGGTAGTGAAAGACAGCCGGGGAACGCCGCAGATGGGCGCGACGGTTCAATTGCTGCGGCCTGACTTTACCGTTGCCGTGGAGACTTACACGGACGAGCACGGGCGGTATCGCCTGACTTCCGTGGTCCCGGGCATTTACGAAGTCAAAGCCTCAGCCAATCTCTTCCTTCCCACGCTGCGCGAAAACCTGCAGGTCCTGACCGGATCGAAGCAGGTGGTCAATCTCACCCTCGACACATTGTACGAAGCGTTCCGCTGGCTGCCGGCGAAGCCGCGCCAGGCCGACGAGCCGAAGGACGACTGGACGTGGACGCTGCGCCTGAGCGCCAACCGTCCGCTGCTGCGCCTGCTGCAGGACGGGCCGCTGGTGGTGGTGACCGACGGCGACGGAACGACTCCCGAACTGAAAGCGCGCGTGACCGTGCGCGGCGGGGAGAGCGGATTCGGCGATGGTGGCGTGCATAACGACGTCGAGATGGAACGCGCGCCGGGCGACCAGAGCGCGATGATTTTCCGCGCCGATCTGAGCAAGGCAGAAGATCCGGCGCTGAACGCGATGATGGGCTACGAGCTGCAGATGGCGCAGGGGCGGAGCTTCCGCACGGTGGCGGCGGTTGAAGATCGCCCGGATATCGGCGGCGGCCCTGATGCCCAGGGGTTGCAGGCGATTGAAATGCGCACCGGCCAGACGATGGCGTTTGGCGAAGCGGTGCAGGCGGAATTCGGCGACGAGACGCAGGTGATCCACCTGGGCGACACGGTCATGGCGAATCACCCGTTCGCGTCGGTCTCGGTGCACGACGGGAACACGGCGTTCAGGTATCGCGTATCGACCACGCCGGGGATTCAGCAGGTGGACGATCTGGACCGGCAGACCACGGTGGAGCCGAAACTGGCGGAGCACAATGGCGCGCTGGCGCTGGAACAGGGCGTGCACCAGGAGATTTCCGTCGACCGCAGCCAGGGATGGATGCGGGTGAAGGTGACGGCGTGGCACGAGCACGTGAGCAATCCGATTGTGAGCGGCGGCGGGACGATCTCCGAGGCCGACTGGGCCGGAGGCAATCTGCTCTACGACGGCACCAGCGGGCTGCTGCGCGCGTCGGGGCCGGGCTACAGCGGCAACGGCATCATGAGCGAGATGGATGGGCGGCTGACCGCCAGCACATGGATCTCGTTTGACGTGGCCGTGGGCGAAGCCCTGACCATGGCAGATGCGGCGCGAGGCGCCGAGTCAGTCGAAGACGAGCTGAACGGCATGCGCGCCCACGAGCTGCCGATGTACAGCGCGGCCATCCACGGCAAGTTCTCCGGCGCGAACACGAAATGGCGCGCCAGCTATCGCTGGCAGGATGCGAAGACGGTGACGGCGGTGAACTCGTTTGCCACGGGGATGCCGGATCCGTATCTGAGCTTCCTGGTGCGGCAGCCGATCCATTGCCATCACGTCATTCCGAACGGCGTGGAAGCGCTCGTGGACGTCCGCAATCTGCTGGCCGAAGGCTATCGGCCGTTTGTCTCGAGCGACGGCAGCACGCTCTATTTCGCGCAGGCTGCGCGCAGCGTCGAGGGTGGCCTGTCGTTCACGTTCTGAGCTGAGTCTGGCTGCGATTTCTGCATGAACACCGGTGCTGGAAGACCGGGCGGAGGCGTGCCTGGAGGGCCAGTTTGCTGTGCTATATTGAGAGAGGCGCAGGAGCTCGATGAGTCTTTGCCGTGCATCGTTCCTCGCTATCCCGCCCGCCAGCATTCCGTGGACGCGTAGCTCAATTGGCAGAGCATTCGACTCTTAATCGACAGGTTGAAGGTTCGATTCCTTCCGCGTCCACCAACTCAGTTGCGTCCACACGCTGAGTTTGAGGTCCTTCGCGGCATGCGCCGCCCAGGATTTCGCGGCGGGCTCAGACGCCCGCAAGACTGCTCAAGTTCGAATTCTTCCGGTTCTACCCAAGATCCGGCCAGGCTCGATGCGACTGTCTGATGTTTCCGTTGCAAACTGCGGGACTCAATCCACGAAGTTAGGATCGGACGCCGTTGCGGGCGCAGCGGTCAGCAATTTTCCCTGGAGGATGTAGCGAACCTCGAGGGCGGCGGGAATGACCACAAACAGAAGATAGGAAACGATAGTGCCCAGCAGGACACCCACGACTCCCAGGGTCCGCACCCAGATTACGGACAACGTCAGATTCACGATGGCGCCGATCAGGGAGAAGATCGCCTGCTTTTTTACGCGGGCGGTCGCCCCCATGAGGCAGGACTGATTCGTGGTGAACGCATAGATAATCATCCAGACGCACATCAGCAGGACCAGGATCATCGGTGGTACCGCGGCCGGTCCGGCCCAGAGGCGGATGATCCGCTGGCCGAAGCCTGCCAGGATCACGCATCCCAGAGCGAGAGAAGCAATCGTAATGATTCTGTATTTCGCGTAGGTGGTGCGTATCCAGGCAAGATCGCCCTTCGCGTGCGCTTCGGAATAGGCGGGCCACAACGCCGGAAAGACCAGGACCTGGATCGCGGTCAGATAATTGACGAGCCTCCACGTCACGTTATAGGGAGTTACCTGGCCTGGGCTTAGAAAGTGGGAGATGACCAGGTTATCGCTGTTAAAGACCACAAGGCCGGCGATCTGGATGACAAAGAACTGACTTCCGGAGTGGAAGATTCCTCCGACTAACCGCCTGCGGATGAGCGACAATCTCGGTTTTAGCCAGGGTTTATGGAAGAGGCAAATCCAGATCAGGCAAATGAGGTTGGCGCCAGCAGCCGATCCTGCATAGAGAGCGACCAGCAGGGGCAGGCCTCCCTGGAAATGGATCACAGCAATAATCGCAATCAAGCTGCAAACACTGCCGCCGGCGGCAAACAAATTCGCCGTGTGCAGTTCCTGATAGCCGGCGAGAATTCTGGTCGCGAGCCCGGCCGGGAGAGCGCAGATGAAGACCACGAAGGCAGCGGCCATGGCTGGCGATGTAAGGCGCGCCAGTCTCTGGTCCCTGACATGAAACAAAAAGGACCAGTGCACATGGGGCCACAGGGCCCATCCCAGCAACCCGAGGCATGCGGTTATCGCCATCACCAGCCAGAAGGCCGTGGCAAAGGCGGTTGACGCCTTTTCCCGGTCGCTTTTTGCATAGGCTTCGGAAATCAGGTTGGTGAGAGTGCTGGCGATCCCGATGTCGAGCACGAAAAACATGGTGACCGCGCTGCTGATGGTGACCCACAGGCCATAGCCTTCTGAGCCGAGGTAGCGAATCGTCAGCGGCACCGTCGCCGCATTCACCAGGAGGTTCAGCCCTCGTCCGAGCAACGCAGAAGCAGCAGCAGCGGCAATGCCGCGAAATCGCCTCGTCGATCTCTCCAGCCTTTCATTTTGCGATGCGGGAGAAATCGGGTCGTTGAGGTGGGGTGGCATAGACTGCCATATCGAGGATGGCCCTGCGATCACTATAGCAAAGGCGCGAAGGCGCTCAGTGGAGGCAAACGTCAGTCAGATGCGCGGCGATCGAAGCCATGGATCGCATTGCGGATTCCGAGCCGCACGAAGTTAGCTTGTCAGCTTCTTATAGTCGACATCCATCAGGTTTCCTCTGCGAGCCAGAGGGACGAGCAGCCTGGCGACGCGGGGCTGCGTTGCCACGGAAAACAACATGGGTGGGACACGAGTGCGGGAAAAAAGATGGATCCCGGACGCGGAGACCAGCTTTCGCCCGAATCGCTCCGCGACGACCTGCAGCGCTCTGTGCGAATAAAAGGTGATGTGCTGGCCGGTTGTCAGGGAGTAGTACCACCAGTCCTGAGGAAGCGGCGGCGGATCAGAAAGAGTTTCGGTAGTCAGGAGCACGTCATCCGCAAGCTCCATCATCTCTGTTAACTCCTTCATAGGTTCCGGGAGGTGCTCGATAACTTCGAAAGCAGTCAGCAGATCATATTTCGAGCCGGGAGTGTGCTCGAATCCCCTCGCGTAGTGATTTTCGGCGTACGCATCGCTCCATTGAAAATCGAATCCCAGATCCCGCATCATCCGCACAAAAATTCCGTGGCCACCGCCATAATCGACAAAACGCTTCGCTTTCCTTCGCGTCAGACCCAGGAGGGACGCCGTGATATTCACCATCCGGAGATTTCGCTGCAGAGCTCCGACGTCGGCTCGCGTAAGCGCGCTGGAATAGGCTTCCGGCAGCCATGCGGGATCTGGAATGAAAACCAGGCCGCAGACGGAACAGCGAAGATATTGGGCGTCGTATTTGCCGAGTATCTTAGCGGTCGCGAAGAAATCGACCCTGGCATCGCATATCTTGCATTTTGTCAGGACATCCACTCGTTTGCCTGGCGAGCCTGTTCGAATTGCCTGCGTGCATTCGCGATCGGTCGAACTCGGGTGAGCTCAGAAAGAGATATCTCATTGTACAGCCGCTGCTGGTTCTCATCGGAGAAGGCGACTCAATGCGGCGGGCGTCGCCATCAGGCGTTCGTGCTGGCCCTGGTAAAATCTCCACAATGGGCATGGACGCAGTCAAATCCGGTAGCAGGATGAGCGTATGAGCTTACCCACCGCAGGTTCCGGCGACCGATCCGCCGGCACGTCCGCGGGCGACGCCGGAGAGGTTTCGCTTCTCGATCTGGCTCTCATCCTTTCTGCGCGCAAGTGGAGCATTGTCGGGATCACGGTGGCCACGATCGTCGTCGCGACGGTGGTTGCGCTGCTTCTGCCGCCGGAGTACACCGCGACGGTCAAGTTTCTGGCGCCGAAGCAAAACACGCTCATCATGGAGGCCCTGGCTTTCCAGCTGGGATCTTCGGATGTTTCGCCGGAGAAGGATTTTGCCGAGCTGTTCCTCAACAAGCCGGGCAACAAGAATCCGAACACGATCTATGTCGCGATGCTGGGGACGAACACGGCTGAGGACGCGATCGTCAAACGGTTCGATCTGATGCAGAGATACCATGTCCGCTACGAGTCGGCAGCGCGTAAAGTCCTCGAACACCATGTGGTACTCGACGGCGATGCCATCAGCGGTTTGATTCGCGTCGACGTCAAGGATACCGATCCGAAGGAAGCGGCGGATATCGCCAACGAATATGTGAGCCAGCTGCGCAGGCTTTCCGAAAGCATCGCGGTCAGCGAAGCCTCGCAGCGGCGGTCCTTTCTGGAGAAGCAACTCGAGCAGGGGAGAGCGAATCTGGCGCAGGCCGACCAGGCGATGCTCCAGGAAAAGGAGAAGACGAGTCTGGTCCAGGCCGACAGCCAGACGGCTGCGCTGATTGCACTCGGCGCGAAGCTACGCGGGCAAATCGCGGCGACCGAAGTGCAAATCCGGGCCATGCAGTTGTACGCCACGGAGGAGAACCCGGGGCTGGAAACGGCCCGGCAAAAACTGCAGGGACTGCAGGCACAGCTGGCGAAGCTCGCGGGCTCGTCCGGTGACGAAAGCGCTCTGGTGCCGGGAAAAAATCAGGCTGCCCAGGAGAGTCTTGAATACGAGCGCCGGTTACGGGACGTCACCTTCTACGAGGCGGTCGTCGACAATCTGGCCGAGCAGTCGGAACTTGCGCGGCTGGACGAGGCCAGAAAGGGAGGCCTGGTCGAAGTCGTGGATCCCGCGGCGCGTCCGGAGAAGCGATCCTTCCCGAAAATCGGAGACATCGATCTCGGTGCGGCGTGCCTCGGACTGCTGGGGGGAATTACGTTCGCGCTCGCTTCCGCGTTTTTCACCGGACTCAAAGAGGCTGAGCCCTCAGGACGAAAGCTCGCCTGCCTGCGGCATCAGCTGTCGTGGCGCGCCCGCGAGGCGCGCTGAATCGGCGACGGCGGCGCGGGAGCCGGTCAGCGCTTCCCGGCTACCTCGGCAATCAGGTCGCAGTATCGGGCGATAATCCCGTCCCAGGAGTACACCGATTCTGCGCGCGCCAGGCAGCGGTCTCGCAACGGGTCCAGGGATTCGCTGGATGTTTCTTCCACCTGGTGGATGAGCGCCGTTAAATCGGACGCGCGCGTGAAGAAGAATCCGCAGTCGGCCAGGGTTTCGCGGTTAAAAGGGTTGTCGTGAGCGAGCACGAGATTGCGGCAGCCCATTGCTTCCAGCAGCGAAGGATTGGTGCCGCCGACGCTGTGCCCATGCAGATATGCAGCGCAGTAGGAGCGAAGAGTGGTGAGTTGTTCCTGCTCGTAGACTGTGCCGATGAGCCGAATGCGCTCGTCCTGAATGGAGCGAAGCTCGCGCACGTAGGGGGTATCGGCGAGGTTGCCCAGGACGATCAGCTGCTTCGCGCTGCGCGTCGCCTGAAAGGCCTTCAGAATCTCGAGGACATGATTCTCCGGCTCAAGCCGGCATACGACCAGATAATATTCGTCCGGCCGCAATTGCCAGCGTGTGAGCGGATCCGTGGATGGCGGCGTTCGGATCGGGTCGCATCCGTAGGGAATGACGCTGCAAGCGAAGCTGGTGCGCTGGCGGTTCTCAAGGTGGTGAGCAATGGCGCCGGAGTCGGCGATGATCCGCGTGGCGGTGCGCACCGAGACCCACTCCATCATCCGGAAATACAGTTTCGCGACGCGGCTCCACTTGGCGCGCGCCCATTCCACGCCGTCGGGATTGATCCATACCGTCGTGCCCCACAATGACGGAATGCGGCAGAAGGGCGCTGCGCCGTAGCCGAGCATGTAGACGATGTCGAATCCGCTCCGCGCCGCCCAAAGGCAGCGCAAATCGTAGAGAACGGTTTGCAGAGGGCCGCCGAAGGAAACCGGCGCGTAGCGCAGCGTGACGCCGTTCCACTGGCTCGGCGCCCCGGCGCCGGTCGAATCGCAGAATACCGTCACATCGATGCCGCGCGCGCTGAGCCCGAGAGCCAGTCTCTCGGCGAAGGTTTCAAAGCCGCCGTAGTGTGCGGGGATTCCCCGGGTGCCGAGGATGGCAATCTTCATCGCGGAACTTCCCCTGGGAAAGCCAACAGGATGAAAAACGATCCGGTGCCTGATTTGCGGGCGAGTGGGGCCACGGTCTCTTTCGATGGTATCGGATGAAAGAGTCAAACTGGCGGCAGGCCGCGCCGGGCGAAGCCATGGCGGAGGTTGCGCTGGCCGAAGACGTGGTCTTCAAAGCCCAGGATGTACCACAGGCCCCTTGCATGCAGCTTCCCGGTTGACATCCAGCGGAGGAGCGCCCAGGGAAGCATGGCCGCGCCAACCAGCGTTCTCACCGGATCGCGGGAGGTGCCGGCGTGCCGTACGCTCACATCGTTGGCGAGCAGGATATTGGAAACCTCGCGAATGTCGGGCACGTAAACGTGGGAATCGTCGTCGCAGAACTGCAGGGTGCCCTGCGCCGCCGGCGGCAGCGAGAGGCTACGCGGCGACGGGAACGCGATCCACATATAGCCGCCGGGTTTCAGCACCGAGCAGAGCGTTCGCAGAATCGGTTTCGGATCCGGCATGTGTTCGATCACGTGATGCAGAATCACGAGATCGAAATGATCGCGGGGGATTGCTGCATAGCCGCTGCCATCGATGCCGACCGGGTAGAAGGTGTCAATCGCCGCCAGATCCTCGGCGCTGTTGTTGTACTGCTGAATGTCGGCCCCGGAGTAGCGGCAGCCGGGAAACCAGTGCTTCGTCAGAGTGGGCGAATGATTGCCGCATCCGATGTCAAGAATCTCGGGATGCTCTGCGGAGAGCCTGCGCCGTGCATAAGAGAACTTGTTGAGACACGCGAATTTTGCAATATCCATGAAGGGGTTTTCTGCTCGATAAAACCATAAGATACGCGCGGGGTTGGGAACGGGATGAGCGAACCGGGGTTAGTTCGCGGCCGGAGGGGGCGCCCTGAGCAGACGATCGAGGGAATGGAGGACCTCCTCAACCTCAATCCCACGGCAGCAAACGAACTCGTTCGCTGTGCCGGTGCAGGGAAATCGATAGTAGCACGGAAACTGCGGGCACAGATGGCCGGCGCTGACAGCCGCGCTGCCCGGCGGGGTCATAATCACGAAGTCGGCCGAGCCGTTCAGCACCACCGACGGCACGCCGAGAATGTGAGCGGCATGGGCTGACAAGCTGTCCATCCCGACGAGCGCATCGGCGGCGGACAGCGCGGAGAAAAATCCCTGCAAGCCGGTGGCGACGACATCGATGCGGAAGCGATCGATCTCTTCGCCATATTCGCTGCGAAGAGCCGGCTCTTCGTCGGGCGCGCCGATCAGCAGCAGCCGGCATCCGCGCGCTCTGAGGGCGGTGATAAGGCTTTTCCATTTCGCCGCAGGCCATCGTCGGCTTGGATGCGACGCGCCGGGATGCAGCGCCACCAAAAGACGGTGCCCGGGCTGAGCGCTCGCGGAAACGCGGGACGGGGTTGGCGATGAGAGCCTTTCGAGCCCGAGGCGCGCGGCGAAGAAGCGAAGCGAATCGTAGTAGCTGCGGTATTCGGCGGGAATCGGAATCGCGCAATTGGCCGCAGGGAAAGACAGTTTGCCCGTGATCTTATTTCGGAAGAGGTGTCCGGGAGCCCACGTCGGCGCGATGTTCCAGGTTGCTCCGCTCAGCCGTCCGATGAGATTCTCGCGAACGTCGCCGATGAGGTTGATGCAGAAGCGATGGCGCGAACGCCGGACCGCGCGCAGAGTCCGCAACGCCGCAGCCATCGATGCTGCCGAACGGCGGTGATGCCGGAAGAGAGGGAGATCGATTCGAAAATACCGGTCGATCCGGCAGAGGGAGCGAAAGACTTCCTCGTGCTGGGGCAGACCGAGCACGTTAACCGGCATAGCGGGGTTCTGTTTCCGGAGGGCCTGCACAAATCCGGCAGCGATGACGGCATCGCCGAGGTGACGCAGCGAAAGAAGCAGACCGCGGTCGGTGCGGCCCGAGAGCGGGCCGCAGGGCGGGCCGTCAATCCCCGGTCTGGCGGCGGAGGTCAGAACCATCCTGGATCTCTCCTCACGTCGCGGTTGATGAGGACACCTTTGTAGGGCACGAAGATCCTGGGAGCCGAGGCGTGCGTAGCCGTGTACAGCCGTGACGCGGAAACGAGGAGAAGCGCGACGCAGCAAAGCTGGCGCAGCAGGGGACGATTCATTCGGCGCGTGAGCAGCGCGAGGAGGTGGATCTGAAAGATGGAGAAGTAGAGAGAGACTCGGTCGGCGAGGACGTACGCCGTGCTCGACAGCAGCACCATGATGATGATGGAGAAGAAAAACAGCTTGAGATAGAGCTGGTCCGATTCTTTGTTGTAAAGGCGGAAGCAGAGAAGAAACAGAGTGAGGAGGCTGACTCTTTCGATCGTGGGGAGAAGGGCAAAGCCGGCCACATGCTGAAATTCCTGCGTGGAGGACTGAGCCTCGAGTTGCAGGTGCGAAGCCAGATCCACGAGCTGGAGGGCGGCGATGTGATTTTCCGCGGCCTGGAACGCTTTACCTCCCAGATCGAGCAGCGAGGCAACAAGAACGATCCCGAAGATGACCCAGACGCGGCGGAAGGTGAGACGGAATCGCGACAGAGGCCACGCAAGAAGAAACGCGAATGCGGAGACGTGGAAGGTGGTGGCGACGGCAACGCAGAGGAGGAACTTCAGCCAGTTGCGCGAAAGGATGTAGCGCACGCTGAACATGCAGATGGCGAGCGCCATCACCTGACGGGTGGTTCCCTCGAGGCCGAACAGGAACGGGGAATAGAGCTGGAGGACGAGCCAGCCGGAGATCTCGAAATTCAGGCAGATGAAGCTGGCGAACATGAGCGCCAGATAGATGGCGACGTAGATGAGATTGAATCCCGCGAAGGGCAAACCCGTCTTCCAGATCAGGAAGCTGAAGAAGCGGTAGCCGGGCTCGAAGGACTTAAACTGCTCGGGCGGCGATGGCAGGTGGATGTAGAAGCTGTAGTAGTTGGGCCAGTCGTTGCCCGTCTGCCAGCGCAGGCCGACGATCACCACGAGCACGATCCACGCGAAGGCGAGGAGCGCCAGCTTGGCGTTCCGGGTGAGGTTCATCTCCATCAGGATGGCGATGAGCGCGAGGATCCAAAATACGATGATGTAGACGGTCATCGTCAGGCTTTTCCTGGAAAAAGAGACCGGCGAGCAGGGCTCTTTCCTGGGGACGCGAATGGAATCGAGGGTTGTGCCAGTCGCGACGGCTTCCTGGGTTTAGTGCAATTCCCGTCCGCCGTCATCAGCGCGCGTCCCCGCTCAGCGCAATCAGATCGTCGGGGCCGAAGCCGTGCATGCAGGTCATCTCCGGGCATCCGTCGGGCTGATGGCACGGGGCGCAGGGAACATGATTCGTCATCACGATGCTATCGCGTCCTTCGGGCCGCCATCGCGCCACTCCTGCCGTTCCTCCATACGCGACGATACATCGAGTACCGACCGCGCCCGCAAGGTGTCCGGCCATCGACTCCACTCCGTAGAGGATCTCGGCATGGCGTACCGCGGCGACGTAGCCGCTCCAGGAGAACTGGTCGCAGGCATTGACGCAGTTTGGCAGGCCGTCGATGATTCTGGCGATTTTTCCAGCTTCTCTGGGGCCGCGTCCCGTGAATAAGAGGGTGTGTTGCGGGCAAAGCTTCTCTGCCAGCTCGCGCCAGAAGATGTCAGGGAATTCGCGCCGGGCGTCGCCGCTTCCGATGTGGACGATGCGATAGCGAGCCTCGCGGAGGCTGGTGACCTGCAGTAACTGGCAGACTTCCTGGTCCGCATCGTCGCCGGTAGGAGGGAGCGTGGACCGACGCAGCGCGAAGTAGCGAGGTTCGATCGGCAACACCTTGAGCAGGTGGGCGAGCTTTTCGCCCTGATGGATCAGGGGATTCGCCGGATTGTCGACCAGATGCGTGGCCAGAGCGGAGAAGAAAACTCCCTGAAAGCCCACGCGGATGGGGATTTTCGCGTCCCAGGCCACATCCAGCAGATCGGGGAAATGGCTGAAGAGGCAGAGAGCCACATCGTAATGAAGACCGCGGATCTCCCTGAGCGCGCGGCGGTGGGTAGTCTTGTACTGGCGCATTTTCGCCCAGAAGCTGCTGCCGCTGCGATTGGCTTTCCAGTGATCGATGCAGTGCGTGTGGGCGATGTCCGGATGATTCCTGACGATCATCTGCGCCCAGCTCCCCACTGCAAAGCCAATTTCGGCGGAGGGGAAGGCGTTGCGCAGAATGGGAATCAGGGAGGTGGCAATGATAATGTCGCCGATGTGCGCCGGGTTGAACAGGAGAATGCGTTTGGGTGGCGTCGTAACCGGTCCCGGGCGGCTGCGGCTCGCCTTGCGGAAGAACGTCCCGTAAGCGAGCGGCACCAGTTTCTTCAGGATCCCCTTGCGCGCTGCGAGCAGTCGCCGTCGCCAGCCGATTTCGGTCAACCTGGATGTTCGGGGCAAGGAGATTATTACCGCTCCCGCCGGCGGGGTCCTTGCAGCCTGCGGGCGGCACAGGAACGGTTTCTTCCGTTCGTCCCGAACCGGCAGAAAAGGCTAACCGGGTCTGGGCGGCAAGCAGGAATGTTCAGGATGGCGGGAAGAATCTGCATGGCAAGCAAAATCGCGTTCCGGGTGTTGCATGACTCGGCATGCCAGAAGCGACTCGGACGTTCACGGGGTCGATGGAAATCCAACCGCTCCGTAAGTCCAGTCTACATGAACGAGAGGCCTCGCAGGGCTGACGGCGGAGGGCGGTCGCGACGGGTGTTCGGGGCGTGGAGAATTACAATCTGGGTTGATCGTCCTCTGATTTCCGGGAGCATTTTTGAGTGAGACGCAACCCCTGAAGGTGCTCGTATCGGCGTTCTGGTTCAGCCCGGTCCAGGGCTCAGAGTGCGCCGTGGGATGGGACTACGTCCGGGCCATTGCGGCGCGGCACAAAGTGTGGGTGATCACGCGTACGGTTGAGCGGGAAGAGACGGAGCTATATCTGCGGCAGCATCCCGAGCTTTTGCCGAACGTAACTCTCCATTACATCCCAATGAAGGACAGGACGTTCTACTTTCCTCTGCGTGAAGTGGTCTACGCGCTGATTTACAAGGGCTGGCAGAAACAGGCGCTGGCCTACGCCCGGAGGCTGGACGCAGAGATCGACTTCGATCTGATTCATCAGCTCAACGGCATTGGATTTCGGGAGCCCGGTTACCTGTGGAAGATCGGGAAGCCCTTTGTATGGGGTCCGGTGGGCGGATTACAGTATTTTCCGCTGAGGCTGATGAATGCCGTGCCGCCGGCACGCCGGCCCTTCTTCGTTTTCAAAAATCTCACGACGATCCTGGCGATCTATATGGGTAGTCGGTCGAGACGAGCGGCGCAGGCGGCCGCGGCCATTTTTGCGGCTTCGACGAATGTGGCGGAGAAGATCCGCACGGCCTGGGGACGAAATGCATCGGTTCTGGCCGAGGTGAGCGCGCCCGAACTGGAGCCTCGTCTTCCCACGCGCCGCAACCCCGGCGAGCCGCTCCAGATCGTTTGGTGCGGATCGTGCGAACTCCGCAAGGCGCTCAACATTGTTCTGTTGGCGCTGGGGAGGCTGCGGAACTCCGAGATCCGCTGGCGGCTCACGGCTGTGGGCGGAGGGCCGTTGCTGGAGGAGTGGAAGGCGCTGGCAGGGAGCGAAGGCATCCTGCAGCATTGCGATTTCCTCGGGAAGATGCCGCGGAAAGATGTGCAGGCGGTGATGGCGTCGGGCCACTGCTTTGTGCAGCCCAGCCTCTACGACGCGACTACGACCGTGGTGGCTGAGGCCCTGGCGCACGGATTGCCGGTCATCTGCCTCGATCATTTCGGCTTTCGCGATGCGGTGCTCGAGGAGTGTGGCATCAGGATCAGGCCGGGCTCGCTCGATCAGGTGGTAGATGACTTCGCCGAAGCCATCGAGAGCCTGGCGCTGGACGAGGATCGGCGCTGTCGGATGGGCGCGGCGGCTCAGGCTGCGGCGACTCGTCTGACGCTCCACGAGAAAGAACGCGTCGTCGACGAGATTTATCAGAAGGCCCTGGCTTATAAGGGTGGGGGCACTGCCGGTGCAGGAATTCGCTAAGCGCCTGCCGGCGATCCGCGATACCACGCAGCGGTGCGGCGGATGCCCTCTTCGAGGCTGACGGTCGGCGCGAGGCCGAGCAAATCGCGGGCGCGATCGACGGAAGGCACGTAGCGCGGAGGCGGTACGGCGGGATCGGGCGTGCGCGCAGCCTGAATCTCAGTCTCCGGGCGAAGAACGGAGGCCACGGTCCGCGCCAGCTCCAGAATGCTCACGTCCTGCGGCGAGCCGACGTTGATGGGCACGAGAGACGGCCCGCGGAAGAGCATGGTCCAAAGCCAGATCGCGAGATCGGCGGCATAGAGGTAAGAGCGGCGCGGCGTACCGTCGCCCTGGATGCGAATGGGGCGGCCGGCGAGTACGTCTCCGATGAAGTTGCCGATCGCGAAATGCTGATCGAGCGGAAGATGCGGTCCGCAGAAGGCCCAGCAGCGTGCGATGGCGCAGTCCAGCCCGGATTTCTGCGCGTGGAGCGCGCAAAGCATTTCCGCCGCGCGCTTGCCCTCGGCATAGACGCTGGACGGTGCGAGCGGATCGGGGCCACCCGGGTACGTCTCCGGCACATGCGTCAGGTCCGGCGGCTGCTTGCCGTAGATCGCTCCGGAGCTGGTGAGCAGGAATCGTCTCGCTCCGCAGGCAGCGGCAAAGGCGAGCACGCGCTCCGTTCCGGCCACGATGGTCGAAAAGGCTTCGACGGGGTCGGCCTCGATCAGGCGCGCATCCGTGGCCGTCGCCGCGTGGAGTACGAAGTCGAACGCGCCCGCGGGGAACTCGAAATTGCGGACGTCGCCGGCGTGGAGCGTGACGCCTGCCTCCGCCGCGAGATGCGGGCATTTGGCCGCAAACGCCGCCGGATTGCGCGTGAGGACGACGAGCTGCGCGTCAAGCTCGAGCGCGCGATTGATATGGCAGAAGCTCTCGACCAGCCAGGAGCCGAAGAATCCTGTGCCGCCGGTGAGAAAAATGCGGCGCCTGCGTGCGTCGTCCCACAGGGGCCGAGTGCGCTCGAGGATGAGATCAAGATCCCGCAGCGGAAGCGGTGGAGCAGCGGCGGTGCGGGAGGGCTGCATCAGGCGGCGCTCGCGCTCGATCAGCTTTCTACGTCGAGGCCGCGCTGGTAGATCGAGCTGCGCAGCGACGGAATCTGCGAATAGGGGCTCTCGATGTCGTCGATGCGGATCGGCGCATCCTTCGCGATGCCCTTCAACAGCATCTCCCCGCGCATTAGCTCGCGGCAGGAAAGCTGTCCCTTCTGCAGCGGGATCGCGAGGTAGACGTCGTCGTCGGTGAGGCAGTGGCCTTCCGGCAGATCGCTCTTCGCGTAGACGCCGCGCACGAGCGCATCGAGGTAGTCGATCTCCTTCTTCGGCGGGATGCGTTTCTGTGTCCCCGGCGCTCCGCACATTTCCTTCGCCTTATGGAACGCCTTGAACCACTCGTCGAGCTGGTACGGCAGGCTGCAGTACGGCGAGACCTTCGTGCCGTCGGTCTCAATGTCGATGTGCCGCTCGAACATGCGCGCGCCCTTGGCGTACGCGATCAGCATGGAGTCGGTCCAGTCCCTGTACTCGTGCGTCGAGAAGCCGATGGTGTTGTGCGGATAGCGATTGCGCAGGAAGTCGATCTGGTTCAGTTCCAGTTCCGAATCCTCGCACGGATAAATCGAAACGCAGTGGTTGATGCCGAGCGGGATGTTGCGATTCGAGAAGAAGGTGACGATGTCGTCCATGTCCTTGAGCGACGAGCCGCCGGTCGAAACGATGACCGGCTTTTTTGTCTTCGCGATTCTCTCGATCAGGATCCAGTCATTCATGTCGGAGCTGGCGATCTTGATGATGGGAATGCCGAGGGCGACGCAGAGATCGACCGAGCGCTCATCGAAGGGCGTCGCGGTGGCCGTGAATCCCGCCTGGCGAATGGCGCGGACGAGCGTGGAGTAATCCTCGTCGCTCAGCCGCGTATCGACGGTCTTGCGAATGTAGCGGAGGTCCTTGCGGTCGACAAAGTCGCGATGGATGAAAGAGTCGACGTCGCGAAACTGCAGCTTGATCGTCGCGCGCACGTTGTTGAAGCGCACGACCTGCGCGAACTCCGAGACGATCTTCAGGCCGCGCTCCAGGCTGCCGAGATGGTTGTTGGCCAGCTCGAGCACGAACAAGTCTTCAAAAATATCTTTGTCAATCATCCCCGGGTACCTCTGCGACGAATTTCTGCAACTGCGAAAAGCCGCTCAGCACGGCGGTCACCGCCTCCGGCTGCGGCTCGGACAGGATTCCATAGCCGTGCGCCATCCAAACCATGCGAATCCCGGCACTTGCGGCTGCGATTGCGTCCTCCATAGTATCCCCAACCATCAGGCAGCTGTCGCTGCCCAATTTGTGGGAGAGCACGACGGCCCTCAGCATCGCCTCTTTGTCCGGGTAGGCCGGGGAATGCGAATCGCGAGTGACGATTTCGTCGAAGAGAGCGGTCAGGCCCTCCTGTTCGAGGATGGCGCGCGTGATGTGTTGCGGCTTGTTGGTGACGAGGAAGAGGTTGCAACCGCGTCGGCGCAGTTCGCGTAGTGCCTCCGCCGCGCCGGGGAAACACACCGCCATCCGCCATCCTTCGCTGTCGTAGCTGTGCCGAAAGGCGCGCTCCAGGCGGTCGAGATCGGCCGTGTCGACGACTTCGCCGGCTCGAGCCAGAATTTCGCGGATCGGCGGCCCGATGAAGGGGCGCAGATTCGGGTGCCGCAGTGGCCGGGAGCAAGCTGCAAAGGCGGCCCGCACGGAATACTCGATGCCGGGGAGTGAGTCGGACAGGGTTCCGTCGAAATCGAAAAGGATGTTGAGCGGCCGGGAGCGGCTCACCATTCCTTGTCCCCGACACGGTTGCTGGCAAGCTCCTCGGGCGACAGGAACGGATACATGTCCTCGAGATTCGGCGTTCGAATCGTCCCATCCGGCAGAATGCGGGAACGCAGACGCGGCTCGAATTCCTGCGTGGGGTCGAGGGCGACGTTGAAGATCGTCGGCCCCGGCGATTTCAGCTCGCGCCGGACGATGTCGAGATCGGCGACCGTCTGGATCGCAAACGAGGGGATCCCGTAGGCCGAGCCGACGCGGACGATATCGGGAAATGTGATGCCGCTCTCCGGGCTCTCCCCGATCTTGCGGCCCTGGAAGAATCCGGTCTGGGTCTGGCGAATCGAAAGGTAGCCTCCGTTGCTCAGGACGAAGAGCTTCACCGGCAGCCGATAGCCGACGAGGGTCTGCAACTCCTGGACGTTCATCTGCAGGGAGCCGTCGCCGGCGAGGCAAATGGTTCGCGCGCCACGGGCGACGGCCGCGCCGATGGCTGCCGGCAAATCGTGGCCCATCGAGGCGGAGCCCGAGTTCGAAATCAGGCGCTGCCCCTTTTTCAACTTTGCCGCCTGATACGTGACGATGCAGGCGGTGGCGTTGCCGCAGATCACGGCGTCGTCGGGTCCGAGAAGACCGAACAGCCGATCGATGAAGTCGTAGGGATTCAGCGGCGGCCCGGGCACGCGCTGATGCTCCTGCACCACCGGATACTGCGTCCTCCACTGTCGCGCCCGCGTCAGCCATTCCTCGTGGCGGGGGATGGCTGTGAAACCGCGCTCCAACTGCCGCGCCACTTCCGCCAGAAAAACCTTCAGGTCGCAATGGATCGGCACGTCCGGCTGATGCAGCGGATTCTTCAGCTCAGCCGCGTCCACGTCCACCTGAATTTTCGTGGCGAAGCGCGCGAACGATGCCCAGTTGTAGCTGGTCTGCCGAATGTTGAGCCGAGAGCCGAGCACCAGCAGCACGTCGGAATTCTGCACGGTGAAGTTGCCGGCGCGATCGCCGATCGTGCCGGGGCGGCCGCAGAACAGCTCGTCGTCGCTCGCAATCAGATCGTGGGTCCACGCGGTCACCACGGGAACGCGCAGCGCGCGAATCACGCGCTCGAATTCGGCCAGGCTGCCGGAGATGCGCACGCCGCTGCCGGCAAAAACGACGGGGCGCTCGGCTTTCCGAAGGCGATCGAGAACATCCGCGACCTGGGTCGTCACGGTCGCAGGATCGAAGACCAGCGCGTCTTCTGCCGGGTCATAGTGCCGCAGGTTCCCGGGATCGATCTGCGCGGACTGCACATCGACGGGAATATCGAGCCAGCAGGGGCCAGGGCGGCCGTTCTGCGCGAGGTACCAGGCGCGCTCCAGATGCCACGCGATCGTCTCAGGATCGGTGATCTGCACGGCGTACTTCGTAATGCCGCGAACCATGCGGACGATGTCGACTTCCTGGTCGCCGAGCTGGCGCAGATCGGTCAGGCCGTACGTCGACATGCAGGTTTCGCGCTTCACCTGGCCTGAGAGGATCAGCATCGGGATGGAATCAGTCCACGCGCCAAAGACGCCGTTCAGGGCGTTGATGCTGCCGGGGCCGGTGGTCACGTTCAGGATGCCCGGCGTGCCGGCGATCCGCGCATACCCCTCAGCGGCCATCGCCGCAGCCTGCTCGTGATGCGTGCAAACCCACGCGAGGCCGCTGGTGCCGATGGAGTCGTTTAGATGCATGGCGCCGCCGCCCGTAATGAGAAACACGTGGCGTGCGTCCCACCCCTTCAACTGGCCGAAGATATAGTCGGAAAGCTTCATGCAGAAGGACCGAGCAGCGCTCAGAGCCGGACCGGCGCCGCGCTCGCGGTCCGCACGAAGCTGGAAATCGTCTCCGCGACGAAGTCGAGCATGGGCCGGGTAAGTCCCGGATAAACGCCCACCCAGAATACGTTGTTCAGCGCGAAATCGGTGTTGGGGAGATCGCCGATGACCCTGAAGTGGCACCCCTCGTACGCAGGCTGGCGCATCAGGTTGCCGCCGAAGAGCAGCCGCGTGCCGATCTTCTGCGCTTCGAGCGCATGCGTCAGCTCTTCGCGCCGGAAAGGCGCGTCGGTGCGGACGCCGATGGGGAACCCGAACCACGACGGATCGGAGCCGGGCGTGGCCTCGGGCAGGATGAGGTGCTGCTCGAGCGGCGCGAGCGCGGCGCGCAGATAGCGAAAATTCTCCTTGCGCCGCTCGATAAAGTGCGGCAGCTTCGCGATCTGCGAGGCGCCCAGCGCGGCCTGCATGTCGGTGGCTTTGAGGTTATAGCCGATGTGCGAGTAGGTGTACTTGTGGTCGTAGCCGCAGGGCAGCGTGCCCAGCTGCCACTCAAAGCGCTTGCCGCAGGTATTGTCCTTGCCGGGCGCGCACCAGCAGTCGCGTCCCCAGTCGCGGAACGATTCGATCAGCGTCTGGATCGCCGGCTTGTCGGTGAGCACCGCGCCGCCCTCGCCCGTGGTGATGTGGTGTGCGGGATAGAAGCTGATCGTCGCGATGTCGCCGAACGTGCCGACATTCCGGCCCCTCCAGGTGGATCCGAGGGCGTCGCAGCAGTCTTCCACCAGCCAAAGGTCGTATTTCTTCGCGAAGGCAGTGACGGCGTCGAGATCGAAGACGTTGCCGAGGGTGTGGGCGACGACGATGGCGCGGGTCCTCTCGCTGCGCGCCGCCTCCAGTTGCGTGACATCGATCTCGTAGCCGGGAACCTCGACGTCGACGAAGACCGGCACTAGACGGTTCTGCAGGATGGGGTTCAGCGTGGTGGGAAATCCCGCCGCCACGGTAATGACTTCATCGCCGGGCTGGAGTCGCCGATCGCCGAGCTTTGGTGAAGTGAGCGCGCTCACCGCTATCAGGTTTGCCGACGATCCGGAATTGACCAACGACGCGGAGCGCACCCCGACAAATCGCGCGAGTTTGCGCTCGAAATCCTCAGCAAACCGCCCGGTGGTGAACCAGCAGTCGAGAGCCGAGTCGACGACCGAGCTGAGATCCCCGGCGTCGATCACCTTGCCAGATACCGGGACCGGCGTTTGCCCGGGAAAGAAAGCCTTCTCGGGGAACGCGTGCTCGAAGTATTCCGCACAGAGCGTGAGGATTTGCTGGCGTAGCTGCGATGCGGAATCGTTCATTCCGGGGTCCGGTGAGCACAGGATACACAATCGGCGACGGGAACTGGCTTCATCAAAAGTGGTAGGTCCCCGGTGCCTCTCGGGCGAGCAAGAATCGGCCGGGATCCAGCTGCACATCACCTCCAGCCACATGGCACAGAATTGAGTTTATGCGACGCGTTCCCGCGGTGTACTGTACTCATAAATCAAAAGAAAGGCGCGGCGAGCGGGGTTTTCGGTGAGGGTTTCCGCCCGTAGCGATCGCTTTTCGAAGGGGACACAGAGCCACGCATGAAAGCGGTGATTCTGGCAGGCGGCCTGGGGACGCGGCTGAGCGAAGAGACGGGGACACGGCCCAAGCCCATGGTAGAAATTGGCGGGCGGCCCATCCTGTGGCACATTTTGAAGATCTATTCCCACCACGGAATCAACGACTTCATCGTGTGTTGCGGGTACAAGGGCTACATGATTAAGGAGTACTTCGCGAACTATTTCCTCCACAACGCTGACGTGACCTTCGACATGGGCGCGAGCCGGCACGAAAGCCGGATGGAGGTGCACCAGAGCATCGCCGAGCCGTGGCGCGTCACCCTGATCGATACCGGCGAGCAAACCGGAACGGGCGGCCGCCTGGCGAAGGTGGCGAAGTACCTCGAAGGCGAACCCGCCTTCTGCATGACGTATGGAGACGGCGTCTGCGATCTCGATATCGGTGCGACGATCGCCTTCCATCAGCAGCATGGGAAAAAAGCGACGCTGACCGCGGTGCAGCCGCCGGCGCGCTTTGGCGGGCTCGATCTCGATGGCTCGGCCGTGAGCGCGTTTCGCGAGAAGCCGAAGGGCGAGGGCGGATGGATCAACGGCGGATTCTTCGTGCTTTCGCCCGAGGTCCTTGGTGAAATTCACGACGAGTCGACCATGTTTGAGGTTGAGACAATGCAGAGCCTGACCGCGCGGAAGGAAGTGCAGGCGTATTTTCACAGCGGCTTCTGGCAGGCGATGGACACGCTGCGCGACAAGCATCGGCTGGAAGAGCTGTGGGCGAGCGGGAGAGCGCCGTGGAAGACGTGGTGAACCCCTGGGGCGGCCGGCGCGTCTTTCTCACCGGGCACACGGGATTCAAGGGCGGCTGGCTGGCGCTGTGGCTGGCGCGCCGCGGAGCCGAAATGAGGGGCTACGCGCTCGATCCGCCGACCGAGCCCAGCCTCTTTACCCAGGCTCGCGTAGCGCGCTTCATCGACGATGTCCGCGGAGACATTCTGGATCGCGCTCGACTCGAATTGGCAATGCGGGAGTTCGCTCCGGAGGTCGTGCTTCACCTGGCCGCGCAGCCGCTGGTGCGGCGGTCGTACGCCGATCCGCTGGGAACCTACCTGACGAATGTCGTGGGCACGGCCAACTTGCTCGAGGCCGCGCGGGCGACCCCGTCGGTGAGGGCCGTTGTCGTGGTGACGACCGACAAATGCTACGAGAACCACGAAGGCCAGCGGCCCTACAGCGAGAGTGATCCGCTGGGCGGGCACGATCCCTACTCATCGAGCAAAGCCTGCGCCGAGATTGTGAGCGCGGCGTATCGCAGCTCGTTCTTTTCTGTGGAGCGTCCGGAGAACGAGCGCATTGCCCTCGCGACAGCGCGCGCCGGCAATGTGATCGGCGGCGGCGACTGGTCAGAAGACCGGCTGATCCCGGATCTGATCCGCGGATTCCACCGCGGCGAACCAGTGCGCATCCGGCGTCCGCAGGCCGTTCGGCCGTGGCAGCACGTGCTGGAACCCCTGCATGGATACCTTCTCCTGGCCGAGCATCTGCTGGCCCACGACCCAGCTGCGTCATCCGCCTTTAACTTTGGGCCGCGGGAGCACGACGCATGGACCGTGGAGCAGATTGCCGACTTCCTGGCCGGCGCCTGGGGTGCGGGCGCGCAGTGGGTGCGCGATGGCGATCCTGGCGTTCATGAGGCAGCGACCCTCCGCCTGGACGCGAGCAAGGCGCAGCAACAGTTGGGCTGGCAACCCCGGTTGCCGATCGAGACGGCCCTGGCCTGGACGGTCGAGTGGTACCGGGCGTGGCAGGCAGGCGCGCCCATGGAGCAACGGACCGAAGCTCAGATTGCGGCCTACGAACGGCTCGGCTAGTCGGCGAAGCAAATTATCGGAATCGGAGAGACCATCGTTTCCCATGAGTCCTGAGAAATCAGCCAATATGCGGGACAAGCTTCTGGTTACCGGGGGAGCGGGGTTCATTGGGTCAAATTTCATCCTGACCTCGCTGGCCGCGACGGACACGCCCGTCGTTAATCTCGACCTCCTCACTTACGCCGGCAATCCGGCCAACCTGGATTCGCTGCGGGGCGATGCGCGCTACACGCTGGCGCAGGGCGACATCTGTGACGCCGAGTTCGTCGGCTCGCTCCTGCGGGAACACCAGCCGCGCGCCATCGTTCACTTCGCTGCCGAAAGCCATGTGGACCGGTCCATCATCGGGCCGGATGCCTTCATCCGCACCAACGTGCACGGGACCTTCATCCTGCTCGAGCAGGCGAAGGCCTACTGGACCGGTTTGGATGAAACGGACCGCAAGGCGTTCCGGTTTCTCCATGTTTCGACGGACGAAGTGTACGGCTCGCTGGGACCGCAGGATCCGGCGTTTGCCGAGACCACGCCGTACGCGCCCAACAGCCCCTATGCCGCATCGAAGGCCGCATCCGATCATCTGGTGCGCGCCTATCACCACACCTTCGGCCTGCCGGTGCTGACGACGAACTGCTCCAACAACTATGGACCGTTTCAGTTTCCCGAGAAGCTGATTCCGCTTATGATTTTGAAGGCGCTGGAGGGCAAGCCGTTGCCCGTTTACGGCGACGGCGGGAACGTGCGCGACTGGCTCTTTGTCGAAGATCACTGCACAGCCATCGGCGCGGTGCTCGAGCGCGGCCGCGTGGGCGAAACCTACAACATCGGCGGGAACAGCGAGCGAAAGAATCTCGACGTTGTCGGGACCATCTGCGATCTGGTCGACGAGATGAGCCCCGACGCGGCGCTCGGCTCGCGCAGGGAGCTGATCACCTATGTGAAAGATCGCCCTGGCCACGATCGCCGCTATGCAATCAACGCGACGAAAATCGCCGGTGAACTGGGCTGGCAGCCTGCAGAGAGATTCGAAAGCGGACTGCGCAGAACGGTGCGCTGGTACCTCGACCACGAGGAATGGGTGACCAGCGTGCGCACGGGCGCCTACCTCAACTGGATCGAGCAGAACTACGCGGAGCGCAGGTGATGAAGGGGCTGATTCTGGCAGGCGGATCGGGCACGCGGCTCTATCCGGTAACGCACGTGACCTCGAAGCAGTTGCTGCCGGTCTACGACAAGCCGATGATCTACTACCCGCTGAGCACGCTCATGCTGGCGGGTCTGAGAGACATTCTCATCATTTCCACGCCGCAGGATACGGGGCGATTCTCCGAGCTGCTCGGGGATGGACACACCTGGGGCATCAACATTCAGTACGCCGTGCAGCCCAGTCCCGACGGCTTGGCGCAAGCCTTCCTCATCGGACGCGAGTTCATCGCCGGCGACGCGAGCGCGCTGGTGCTGGGCGACAACATCTTCTACGGGCAATCGTTCTCAAAACAGTTACAAAAGGCGGCGGCACAGGAGAAGGGTGCGACGGTGTTCGCGTATCCGGTGCAGGACCCAGAGCGCTACGGCGTGGTGGAGTTCGACAAGGACGGGAAAGCGATCAGCCTCGAAGAGAAGCCCAAGACGCCGAAGTCGCGCTACGCGGTCACGGGGCTGTATTTCTATGACAAGCAGGTAGTTGATCTTGCGGCTTCGCTCAAGCCCTCGGCCCGCGGCGAACTGGAGATTACCGACCTGAACCGCCGCTATCTCGAAGAGGGCACGCTCAATGTGCAGATTATGAGCCGCGGCATGGCCTGGCTCGATACGGGCACGCACGACTCGCTCTTCGAGGCGGGGCTGTTTATCCAGACGGTCGAGCGGCGGCAGGGGCTGAAGATCGCCTGCCCCGAAGAGATTGCCTACCGGCTGGGCTACATCACGGCCGACCAGTTGCAGGCGCTGGCCGAGCCAGTGAAGAAGAGCGGATACGGGCAGTATCTGCTGAGCCTGCTGAGCGAGCCTTATTTCGCTGCGGATCCGTCGTAATGATGAAGATCACAGAAACCGCATTGCCTGGGATCCTCGTGCTGACGCCCGCCATCTATCGCGACGACCGTGGAGCTTTTCTCGAAACGTGGCACCGGCAGCGGATGGCGGAGGCCGGCCTGCCCACAGAGTGGGTGCAGGACAATTTCTCCGTTTCGAAGAAGAACGTGGTGCGGGGCATTCACTATCAGCTCATCCAGCCGCAGGGCAAGCTGGTGCGCGTGGCCTTTGGGGCGGTGCTCGATGTCGCCGTGGATCTGCGGCGCAGTTCGCCCACCTTTGGCCGCCATGTAGCCGTGGAACTGACAGCGCAGAATGGCGAGATGCTCTGGATTCCTGTTGGGTTCGGACACGCCTTCATGGCGCTCACCGAAGAAGCGGGTTTCGCGTACAAAGTTACCGACTATTACTCGCCCGCAGGCGAGCGAACGATCCTGTGGAACGATCCGGAACTGGGGATTGCGTGGCCCGTCGATGCGCAGTCGGCGCTTGTCTCCGCAAAGGATGCACGGGGAAAACCGCTGTGCGACGCAGAGGTCTTTCCGTGAATATTCCACCGCGGGTGCTCATTCTGGGTGGAGCGGGGCAGCTCGGGCTGGAACTGCAGCGGAGCTTTGCGGGACCTCATCCGATGGTGGCCGCCGATCGCGCCGTCGCAGACCTGGCCGCACCCGATCAGTTGCGGGCGATCGTGCGGCGCGTGCAGCCGAATGTGATTCTGAACGCGGCGGCGTACACAGCGGTCGATCGCGCGGAGACGGAGCCGGCGCTGGCGACATCGATCAACGCGCGCGCGCCGCGCCTTCTGGCCGAAGAGGCGCGTGCGCTCGATGCGCTGCTCGTGCACTACTCCACGGATTACGTTTTCGACGGCGCGAAGCGTGGACCCTGGATCGAGGACGACGCGCCGCGTCCCCTGAACACCTACGGCGCCAGCAAGCTGGCCGGCGAAGAGGCCGTGCAGCAGTCCGGCTGCAAGCATCTCATCTTTCGCACCAGCTGGGTCTATGGGCCGCACGGGAAGAATTTTCTGCTGACGATGCTGCGCCTGGGCCGTGAGCGCGACCGACTGATGGTGGTCGACGATCAGATTGGCGCGCCGACGAGCTCGCTGGAGCTGGCGCGCGCGACGAAGGCGATCGTCGATGGCGCGCTCGAGGGCCGCTATGGCGCTCCGGAATCGTGGTCCGGGCTGTATCACATGGCCTGCGCAGGATCGGTCTCGTGGTGCGGGTTCGCAAAGGCGATCTTCGAACGCGCAGAGCAGCTGTGGGGCGAGCGCGTGCCCGAGGTGATCCCGATTCCGGCAAGCGAATATCCAACGCCGGCGAAGCGTCCGCAGAACTCCGTGCTGTCGAACGTCAAACTGCACGAGCGATTTGCTGTGGGCCTGGCGCCGTGGGATCTGGCGCTGGACGCGGTGATGGCCAGGCTGCACGCTTGATTTCGACTTACGTCTCTAATCGCCGCGATTGAGATTCCAGGTCAGGCCTACACCGCGCCCGAGCGGCGTTTCCACCGTCGAAATGTCTGGCATCCCGTGCTCATGCGAGCGCCGATGCAGGACGTAACCGCCTGTGATCCAGCCCAGCGTGCTGCCCACCAGAACATCCGACGGGAAATGCTGACGCGCATAGACGCGCGACACGGACACCGTTGTAGCCAGGCCATAAACCACCAGGTTGGTCGCGACGCCGTTGTACTGCCCGGCCACCACATGAGCGAACGCCCACACGTTCATCGCGTGTTCAGACGGCATGGAGGGCGAATTGGGCCAGCCCTTGATACCCCGCGGCCAGAAGTCCCCCTTGGCGTTGTCGACCATCGGGCCTTCGCGATCGATCGCATACTTCAAGCCTTCGTTCAGGATGCCCGCGTCGGCCATCGCCTCGGCGGAGAGCACCGCCGTCTCCTTCATGTAACTGTCGTCGTGCCGGTTTCCGGCGAAATAAAACACGGCGGAGGTGGCAAACGGCGCGTATAGCCCCGCGGCGTCGGAGTAATTCTCAAAGCTGTCCTGACGCGAGGGGTGAATTCCGATATCCCTCATGGCGTCGGTGTCGAAGTGGATGGTAACTGCTGTGGCGAGGCCGAAGGGCGCGATCCACAGCAGGTCATGCGGCCGGACACGCACCGGGCTGGTGACGATGTCGAATTCATCCTGCGCAACATGCTTGACGCAGGTCGGCAGGGCGCTCAGAGCGCAATCCTGACTGGTCTGTGGGGCCGGAGCCTGAGAAACCGGCGCGTTGGCCTGTGCAAGGGCGGGCAGCGCGAAAGCGAAGACGAGGGCGAGAAGGGACCGTTGGCGCTGCATGAGGGAGGCGTTCCTGAGTTCGGGCCGTGATCGGATTGTATCGTGACGCCGGGGCCCGGGTGCGTGCGCCGCTGCCGATAGAATGAAGCTATGTTGCAGCTCTCCGGCGCGGGGAAACGATTCGGCCCGCGGCTTCTTTTTGAAAATGCAGACTGGCTGATTACGCCGAACGAGAAGACCGCCCTTGTGGGCGCGAACGGCGCGGGCAAGTCGACGCTGATGAAGATTCTCGGCGGCATGGATTCGCTCGACTACGGTACGACCCAGCGCATGCGCGGCATGAGCATGGGCTACCTGCCGCAGGATGGTCTCGCGCTGAGTGGCCGGACTGTCTTCGAAGAATGCCTGAGCGTCTTCGACGAGCTGCGCGCGATGGAGAAGGAGTTCGAATCGCTGGCGCACGCCCTGTCGGAGCTGGATCCGGCAAGCGCCGGATACGCCGCCGCCGCCGACCGCTACTCGCACGTGGAGTCGAAACTGCGCCATCACGATGTCTACGCGCTCGACGCGCAGGTGGGCACGGTGCTCACGGGCCTTGGATTCAGCAAGGAAGACTGGACGCGGCGGACTGAGGAATTCAGCGGCGGCTGGCAAATGCGCATCGCGCTGGCGAAGCTGCTGCTGGAGCAGCCCGACCTGCTGCTGCTCGATGAGCCGACCAACCATCTGGATCTCGAAACGCGCAACTGGCTCGAGAACTACCTGAGCACCTGGCCCAACGGATACGTGCTCATCTCGCACGACCGCTATTTTCTCGACGTGACCGTGAACAAGATTGTCGAGATCTGGAACAAGGGGCTGCATTTCTATCACGGCAATTATGAGAAATACCTGACGCAGAAAGCCGAACGGCGGGCGCAGCTCGAGTCGGCCTACAAGAACCAGCGCGACCACATCGAGCATCTCGAGGCGTTCATCAGCCGTTTCCGCTATCAGGCGACGAAGGCCAAGCAGGTGCAGAGCCGCATCAAGGAACTGGATAAGATCGAGCGCATCGAAATTCCGCTCGAAGAGCCGGTGCCGCACTTCAGCTTTCCGCAGCCGCCGCCGTCAGGCCGCACGGTTGTTGACGTCTCCGGTCTCTCGATGCAGTACGGCGAGAAGCGCGTGCTCGAAGACGTGCATTTCACCATCGATCGCGGCGACCGCATCGCGCTTGTCGGTGTCAACGGAGCAGGGAAGTCGACGCTGATCCGCCTGCTCAGCGGGCAGGAAAGCCCCGCATCCGGCACGCTGAAGATGGGCCACAACGTCACTGCCGAATATTTCGCGCAGGACCAGTACAAGGTGCTCGACCCCGACGCGCGCATGCTCGAGGATATCGGCCGTGTCGCGCCGAAAGTCGCCGAAAAGGATCTGCGCAGCCTGCTTGGCTGCTTTCTCTTCACCGGCGACGATGTCTTCAAGTCCCTGGGCGTGCTGAGCGGCGGCGAGCGTAACCGCTACGCGCTCGCGCGCATTCTCGTCAGCCCGGCGAACTTCCTGCTGCTCGACGAGCCCACCAATCACCTCGACCTGCGTGCCAAAGACGTGCTGCTGGAGGCGATCGGCAAATTCAACGGCACCGTCATCTTCGTCTCGCACGATCGCTACTTCATCGACGGACTCGCGCAGAAGGTCATGGAGGTGGCGAAGAGCGACGATCCGGCGCGCGGCAGCCAGGTGCACGTCTTCCCCGGCAACTATGAGGATTATTTGTGGCGCAAAGAGGGCGGCGCTGCGAAACTCGCGGAGCAATCGGCTGCAGCCGAGCCGGCGCCCGTGGCTGTGGTGGCTGCGCCCGAGCCGGAGCCGGTTCCGGCAGCTCCGGCAAAGCGTGTGAATCCCATCAAGTTGCGGCAGATGCAGGAGCGGCTTTCCGAGGTGGAAGCGGAAATTCCGCGCGTCGACGGCTGGGTCGCTGAGACCGAGCAGGCGCTGGGCGTCTACGTCAGCGCCGAGGAAACGCAGCGCCTCACGGAAGTCCTGGAGACGCTGCGCGATCGTCAGGCCGAGCTCAACACCGAGTGGGAATCGCTCTCGCTGCAACTGGAAGAAGCCAGCGCCGCCAGTTGAGGCGGGTACCGCTTCCTCGAATCAGCGCGACGCCGCCGGCGCTTTCGGCTCGGTCGCCTTCTTCAGCGCGGCAATTACGTCGGGCGCAGTTTCCGGATTCGCGCGGAAAGCAATCTGGAAGCGGTTCCACGAATTGATGAGGGTGACCGCAAGCGTCAGGTCTACCAGCTCGGGTTCGCTGAAGACGCTGCGTGCGTGGTTGTAGACGTCATCGGGCACATGCGAGTGCGCGATGTCCGTCACCGCTTCGGTCCAGGCGAGTGCCGCGCGCTCGCGGTCGGAATACCACGGAGTTTCACGCCACGCAGGCAAACCGTGGAGGTGATCGTCGCTGAGTCCGGCCTCTTTGGCTTCGCGCCAGTGCATCGCGATGCAGAAGGCGCAGGCGTTCATCTGCGAGGCGCGCAGAAACACAAGGTTCAGCAACGGCGTTTCCATGGTGCCAGCGGTGCGGAGGTGATTGCCGGCGATGTACAGCGAGCGAAGAGCTTCGGGCGCCACTGAGGCGGGCGCAATGCGTTCCGTCACGGAAATGCCTCCCTGGGAATCCTCACCTCTTCGATGACCTCGGGAGGGATCGGGATTCGCGAGAGCGAACTACTCGCTTTTCGCCGGCGTCGATGCTGGCGGAGACGAAGAAGAGCTTCCGGAATCGGACGACGAGGCCGTTGACGAGCTTTCCGCGGGACTGGAGTCGGGCTTTGCCTTTTCGCCATCCTCCGAAGCCTTCATGGGGCCGGACTTGTTCTTGCCGGCGTAGTCGCTGACGTACCAGCCGGAGCCTTTGAACTGGATGGCGGGCGCGGAGATCAGGCGCTCGACCTCGCCATGGCAGACCGGGCACTCCTTTTCCTCGGGAGCGCTGAAGCTCTGGATTTTCTCGAACGTATGTCCGCAACTTTTGCAGCGGTATTCGTAAAGCGGCACGGGATCGGTTGTTCCTCTGGAGATTCGATGTTTCTTCTATCTTAACGGTTCCGCGCGGCAGAAGGCGCCAGGAAGGCAGCAGCGCGCAAGTCGCGGCAGCCCGGCCGGCCGCTGTTTTGTATAATCGGCCCAATTTCCATCGGGAGCGCAGCGTTGCCGGAAAAGCCTGGATTGGCTTCGAAAAACGGGTTCCGCAGGCCTTTGCGCCGCGGCGCGACCGAGGATTTCGGCCTTGCGCCGGCCGATGTGCGCACGCTTCGGGCGCTGAAGACGCCGGCGCGCGTCCAGAAGTTCATCGATGGGCTGACCTACCAGTACGCGAATACGGCGTGGTCGCCGCAGCGCGTGCTCCGCGAGCGCAAGGGGCACTGCATGGAGGGCGCGCTGGTGGCCGCCGCGGCGCTCCGTCTCCAGGGGCACCCTCCGCTGCTCATGGATCTGGAAGGTGTTCGCGACGACGACCATGTGATTGCCCTCTATCGCCAACACGGCCTGTGGGGCGGGATTGCCAAGTCGAACTTCGCGGGCCTGCGCTTCCGGGCGCCCATCTATCGCACCATGCGCGAGCTGGCCATCAGCTACTTCGAGCACTATTACAATCTGCGCGGCGAGCGCACGCTACGGTCGTACTCGGCACCGGTGAATCTCGCCCGGCTCGACGCCAAGGGCTGGATGACGTCGGACGAAGACGTCTGGTGCGTCGCCGATCTTCTCCTCGAGGCGCGACACTATCCGCTTTTCCCCGACAAGGTCGCGCGCGCCCTCCCGCGCCTCGATCGCCGCAGCTTCGAGGCCGGCATGCATGGTTGGGTGAAGCACTGAGCGCCGGGCACAGGCCGGTTTGCGATCAATCTCTCAGTGGAAGGGCTGAACACGCCTCTGCGCATCTCCGGCAAGTAAACTGGTGCACGGTTGACTGAGATCGATGCCGGAGACAAGGGTGGCGATGATGGCGAAGCGATGTGTCCTGTTGGGGATGCTGGCGTTATTCTCATTCGTTCTTACCTCGCAGGCGCAGTCGGTCTTCACCACGCGCCTCGACGATCCTCTCGCGGTCTACCTCGGCAGCGCGAATTTTCCTGCGCATGCCGACGGATCAGGCGACGACACTGCGGCGGTCCAGGCCGCCATCGATGCGACGGAAGCGCAGCACGGCGAAGGCATCGTCTTCGTTCCCGAAGGCCGCTATCGCATCACGCATACCGTCTACGTGTGGCCGAGCGTGCGCATCATCGGCTACGGCGCGCATCGCCCGGTTTTCGTGCTGCCCGACAACACGCCCGGCTATCAAAGCGATCTCGGCTATATGTTCGTGTTTGCCGGCGGCCGGCCCGACAGCAAACGTGCGCAGTGGCGCCCACCCTCGCGGCCCGACCGGCCGCCGATGCCGGGAACCGTGCCGCCGAACAATACCGTCCCCGACGCCAATCCCGGAACGTTCTACTCGGTGATGAGCAATATCGATTTCGATCTGGGCGAGGGCAATCCCGGCGCGGTCGCCATTCGCTTTCACGTCGCGCAGCACTGTTATTTGTCGCACATGGACTTTCACATCCGCTCCGGTCTCGCCGCGCTGAAAGACATCGGCAACGTAGGAGAAGACCTGCACTTCTTCGGCGGCAAATTCGGCATCGTCACCGTCATGCCCTCGCCAGGCTGGCAATACACGCTGCTCGATTCCACGTTTGAGGGCCAGAGCGTGGCCGCGATCCAGGAGCACGAAGCCGGCCTCACCCTCAGCGGCGACACGTTCCGCAACGTGCCCGAAGCGATCGACATCGACGCCGGCTTTCCGGAGGAGCTGTGGATCGAGAATGCCCGGTTCGATGACATCAGCGGCCCGGCCATCACCATCAGCGACGAGAACAACGCGCGGACTGAGATCAACGTCGTCCACAGCGCCTGCCACAACGTAAAGACCTTCGCCCATTTCCGCGAGAGTGGAAAGAATGTCACAGGCCCGGCTGAGAACTACCAGGTCAGCGCCTTTGCGCACGGGCTCACAATGCGCGAGCCCGGCGACGCCGGTACAATTCGCACCAGCTTCGACGCCACACCGTCCTCTGCTCTTCCCGCCTTACACGCGGTCATCCCTCCGCTCCCTCCCACCGACACCTGGGTGAATATCCGTTCCCTCGGCGTCAAAGGCGACGGCGCCACCGACGACACCGACGCCATTCGCAAGGCCGTTGCGGAGCATCCCGTTCTCTACATTCCCATGGGCCGCTACCTGGTCACCGCGCCCATCACGCTGCGTCCCGATAGCGTGGTCATCGGTCTCGACCCCAGCACGACGCAGTTCGATATCCCCGACGGAACCCCGGCGTATCAGGGGCCGGGCGCGCCGGTTCCGTTGCTGGAAGCGCCCGAGGGCGGGCATACGATCGTCAGCGGCATCGGCCTTTACACCAACGGCATCAACAGCCGCGCAGTCGCCGCTCTGTGGATGGCCGGTGCCGACTCGCTCATGGACGACGTCCGCTTCCTCGGCGGCCACGGCACCAACGCGCCCGATGGAACCCGGATCAATCCCTACAACAACACCCACACTGCCGACCCCGACATCCGCCGCGCATGGGACGCGCAGTATCCCAGTCTGTGGGTGACCAAGGGCGGCGGAGGCACCTTCGTCGACATCTGGACGCCCGACACCTACGCGCAGGCCGGGATGTATGTCTCCGATACGGACACGCCAGGCCATGTCTTTGAGCTGTCGAGCGAGCATCACGTCCGCAACGAAGTGGAGCTCACGCGCGTGAAGAATTGGGAAGTCGACGCGCTGCAGACCGAAGAAGAGCGCGGCGAGAGCGGGTTCGCCCTGCCGCTCTCCATCGAGCAGTCGTCCAACATCACCATCGCGAACTACCACGGCTATCGCGTCGTGAGCAGCTATCAGCCGTTCCCCACGGCCATCCGCGTCTCCGAATCGAGCGACATCCATTTCCGCAACATTCACGTGAACAGCAACAGCAAGGTGCCTTTCGACAATTCGATCGTGGACGCGACCCATCACCAACAGGTCCGCGCCTGGGAATTCGCTTCGCTCGATCTGCCGGGATCCGCGGTCCCGCCGACGCCCAGCAATCTCGCATCCATCCTCGCCGCCGGTGCGCACGTGAAGCAACTCGCCACCGGATTCTTCAGCATCTCGGGCGCCGCCGTCGACGCGGCCGGCCAGCTCTACTTTGTCGACGCGCACTGGCAGAAGATCTATCGCTGGTCGTCACAAGACGCTGAAGCGGTCGTGTTTCGCGACAGCCCGCTCGATCCGGTCAACCTCGCCTTCGATCGCGCCGGCGACCTGCTCGTCGTCTCCTATCAGGGCAATGGCACCGTGTATGCCTTTCGTCCCGGCACCCCGGAGACGCAGATGCAGCTTCTGAAAGCGGAGCCTGCCCAACCGCGCTCAGGCGTGACGGCGATGATCCCCGGCGACGTCTGGTCCAGCGCCGATCTCTCGATCAAAACGCCTTGGCAATTTGTCTCGCCCGACGGAAGCGTCTTCATTCCGGCCAGCGACGACTTCATCAGGGGAGAAATGCGCTGGGGCACCAAGCTGGCCAATGTCCTGCACGCCTTCAGTCTCGAGCCCGCGGTTCCCGGCAAGCCCGTCTTCATCACCGACGAGTCCGATGAGCGAACCTGGAAGGTCGATCTCGAGCCCGACGGTTCGCTCGGCGCCGCCACGCCGTTTGCCGAAGCCGGAGCCGAAGCCGTCGCGCAGGACCGCGACGGCAACATCTACCTGGCTGGCGATCAGGTGCTCGTTTACAGTCCTCAGGGCAAGCCTCTGGGCAAGATCGATATTCCCGAGCGGCCGATCGATCTGGTCTTCGGCGGACCCGATCGCCGTACCCTCTACATCCTCACCCACACCTCGCTGTACGCGATGCAAACGAAAATCCCTGGCCTCTGAAACGCCTGCCGCACTCGCAAAAGCAACGGGCCCTGAGCACTCGCTCAGGGGCCGCCGCAAATCCACGCTGCGCTGCGGCTACAGCGTTACCTGCCGTACGCCCGTAATGGCCGGAACACTGCGCAGCTCCTTCATCACCGCATCCGGCAGTTCTCCGTCAACCTGCAGAACCGCGAGAGCTGTCGCTGACGTTCCTCCGTTGGAGCGGCCCAGCGCGAAGTTCGCGATGTTGATCTGGTGCTCGCCCAGAATCGTGCCGATGCGCCCGATCACGCCGGGCACGTCCTTGTTGCGGATGGCCAGCAGCGTTCCCTGCAGCGGCGCTTCGATATCGATGCCGTCCAGGTTCAGCAGCCGCGGCGACGCTCCGTGCAGGACCGCCCCGCTGGCGGCGATCGTCGCCTCGCTGGTGTGCAGCGCGATCTTCAGCACGCTGCCCGCGCCGCCCTGCATCTCTTCTTTCTTTTCCTCGTGCAGGCGGATGCCGCGCTCCTGCGCAACCGACGCCGCGTTGATGCGGTTCACCTGCTCCAGATGCCCGAGCACGCCGGCGATGGCGCAGTTGCGGATCAGCTCCGTCTTCAGTTCCGACAGGCGGCCGTTGTACTTGATCTGAATGCTGTCGATGCTCCCCTTCGGGAACTGCGCGAGAAAGGTGCCGAGCCGCTCGGCAAGCGTCATGTAGGGCGCCAGCTCCTGATACTCCTCGTGCGAGAGCGACGGCAGATTGACGGCGTTCTGCACCACGCCGGACTTGAGATATTCGCGCACCTGCAGCGCGATCTGTACGCCCACGGCTTCCTGTGCTTCCGCCGTCGATCCGGCGATGTGCGGCGTCAGCAGCACGTTGTCGAGCGAGGCAAACGGCGAGTTCTTCGGAGGCTCCTCGTGGAAGACGTCGAGCGCGGCCCCGCCGACGTGGCCGCTCTTCAGCGCCTCGGCCAGATCCTGCTCCACAACCAGCTCGCCGCGGGCGCAGTTGACGATGCGCACGCCCTTCTTCATGGTCGCGATCGTGGTCCTGTTGATAATCCCTGCCGTCTGTGGCGTGAGGCCCACGTGCAGCGTCAGATAATCCGACTCCGCGAAAAGCTCTTCCGCCGAACGAAGCTGGATGTTGTTCTCGCGCGCGATCGACGCCGAGACGAACGGATCGTGCCCCAGCAGCTCCATGCCGAAGCTGCGGGCGCGCCGAGCGACCTCGATGCCGATGCGGCCGAGGCCGAGGATGCCGAGCTTCTTGCCCCGCAGTTCCGCGCCCTGCAGCGATTTCTTTTCCCACTGGCCGGCGTGCATGGTGGCGTTGGCGCGGGGAATCGAGCGAGCCAGGGAAATCATCAGGCCGAGCGCCAGCTCGGCGACGGCGATGGCGTTGGCGCCGGGCGTGTTCATCACCACGATGCCGCGTCGCGTCGCGGCATCCGCGTCGATGTTGTCAACGCCCACGCCGGCGCGGCCAATCACGCGCAGCTTCGGCGCGGCAGCCATCAGCGCGTCGTCCACCTGCACGGCGGAGCGAACCACCAGCGCGTCCGCATCGGCGAGCGATTCAGGCAGATTCTTCACCTGGTCGTGCGTGAGAACGTTCCATCCGTGCTCCGCCTGAAAAACCGCAAGCGTGGCCGGAGAGACTTTTTCCGCCAGAACAACTTTCATCGTGTCCTTTCTGAAAGACAGCGTTGAGCGCGAAACCGCAGGCTGCGTCTGCGCGGGCAATCCCCCAACTGCCGTTGCCAGGCAGATGGGGGACCGGCCCGGCGCTACGCTTTCACAAGTTCGGGCTGCGCAGGTTCCCCAGCTTTCGGCGAGGCCGCGCTGCTGCGCTCGGCGTAGGCCTGCTGCGCCGCGGCCAGGGCTTTGCCAAACGCGAAACCGGGCAAATGCAGCTTCGACGCCGCCACCTGCTCGAGCGCCGCGATGATGGCGATCGTGTCCATGTAGTCGAACAGCCCAATATGCGCCACGCGGAAGATCTGCCCCTTCATGTCGCCCTGGCCGTTGGTCACGATGGCCGCAAAGCGGCTCTTCAACTCTTTCACAATCACGCCCGAATCGACGCCCGCAGGCGGCAGCACCGCGGTGGCCGCAGCCGAGTAGTGACTGGGCCCGAAGAGCTTCATCCCCATCGCCTGCACGCCCGCGCGCGTCATCGCGGCGCAGGTTTCCGCGTTGTCCACGAGTGCGTCGCGCCCCGCGGCCAGATCGCCTCCGCCCTGCGCGGCGATGTAATCGAGCGCGGCGCCGAGCGCGGCGATCAGCGCAACCGCCGGCGTGTAGCTCGATTCGCCCTTCCGGGCGTTCTTCCGCTCCTTGCGCAAATCAAAGTAGTACCGCGGATTCTTCGACGTCTCCGCGGCCTTCCACGCGCGATCGCTCAGGCTCAGGTAGGCGAGGCCCGGCGGAATCATCACGGCCTTCTGCGATCCGCCGATGATCACGTCGATGCCCCATCCGTCCACGTCCAGGCGCGTGGTGCCGAGGCCGGTGATGGCGTCAACGATCAGCAGCGCAGTGGGCGCGGCCGACTTGAGCAGCTTTGCGATGGCTTCAACGTCGTGGCGGATGCCGGTAGACGATTCGGTGGCCTGGACGAAGACTGCGCGCGTATCGGCGCGCAGACCGGCCCTGATCGCGTCGAGCGAGAACGTTTCGCCGTAGGGCGCCGAGACCAGATCCACCTGGCATCCAAACGCCTTGGCCAAAGACTCCCAGCGTTCGCCAAATTTTCCGGCGGAGAAAACCAGAACCCGGTCGCCCGGCGAGGTCAGATTCGACACCGAGGCTTCCATGGCGCCCGTGCCCGAAGAGGCGAGCAGCAGAACGTCGTTTTTCGTGCCAACAAAGGTCTTCAGCTGCCCCAGCACGCGCTCGTAGAGGGCACGAAACTCCGGTGTGCGGTGATGAATGTCCGCGGCGGCCATGGCAAATTGCGCAGCGGGCAGCAGGGGCGTCGGTCCGGGCGTAAACAACCTGGTTTTGCGGATCATGATGGCGTGGTTCCTCACTCACATTTTATCTGCCGGGCGCCGTAACAGACGGTCCCTATAATGGAAGGTTTGGAAGCATTGGAGGGGGCTGCTCACGATGGAACTCGCAAAACAAGTTGACCGCGACATGATCGCCGCCATGAAAGCCCACGATACCGAGCGCACGTCCACCCTGCGGATGGTGAAGGCCGCGCTGAAAAACAAAGAGATCGAGAAGCGCGAATCGCTCACCGACGCCGAATGTCAGCAGGTGTTCACCACGATGATCAAGCAGCGCAGAGATTCGATCGAGCAGTTCCAGAAGGGCAACCGCCCGGAACTGGCCGCGAAGGAAGCGCGCGAGATCGTGGTAATCGAAAGCTACATGCCGAAGACGCTCGACGAAGAATCGGTGAAGAAGATCGTCGAGGAGACGCTGGTAGCCGGCGCCTTTGGTCCCCGCGACATGGGACCCGCGATGAAGGCTGTCCAGGCGAAGATTGCCGAAACCGGCGCCCGCGCCGACGGAAAACAGGTCAGCGATTTAGTAAAGGCAAAACTGGCTGGTTAGACGCGCATCACAGCCAGAAGAGGCGCAATCGCGCCCGCATTTCACTTTCGCGAAGGGTTCCCAGGAATGAGTTTTCGCAATCGTGTGCAGTTGCTGAAGTTCTTTTGTGTTTTGTTGGTTCTTCTCACCGTGATTCCTCTCAGCCAGCAGTGGCTTGGGTTCGGGGCGCTCACCCTCCGCGAGGTTTTCTGGAACTCAGTCGCGCTGTTCGGGGTCGGCATCGCGGCTTTGGTGTTCGGGGCGAGACAGGCGCTGGCGCTCAGCCGGATTCGGCACTAAGGGGTGAGCGGTCGCTCCAGCCATACCACGTCCCAATAGCGGCCGAATTTATAGCCCTGCTCGGTGAAGGTGCCGACCGGGCGGAAGCCCACGCGCGCGTGCAGCCTGGCCGAGGCTGGGTTCGGCGGAACGTATCCCGCGACAATGCGGTGGACGTCTTCCGTGCCAAGAGCTTCGAACAGCGCGGTATAGAGCGCGATGCCGAGTCCGCGGCCCCTCGCGTCGGGCGCGCAGTAGACGGTCGTTTCCACCGTTTGGCTATAAGCCGGCTTCGCGCGGAATCGCGTCGTCCCGGCGTATCCGGCGACGATGCCGTTCTCTTCAGCGACCAGCAGACGGTGACGGCCGGTTTCCGCGAACTGCGCCAGCCACTCAGCGCGCTCGGCAACTGTCTTCGGCGCCAGATCGAAGGTCGCCGGCGACGTGACGACGTAGTGGTTGTAGATCTCCGTCAGGCGCGGGAGATCGGCGTCGCGAGCGGGCCGGATGAGCGGTTCCACGAAGTCTCTTTCTCCGCGAGCTACTGCCGGTCGGGAATGATCCGCACAAAAACCCCGTCGGGCAATTCCCCTTCGATCAGGTGGATCACCCCGCCTTTGGTGAATCCCTTGTAGGATTTCGCCGGCTCAGCCTTCGGCTCCCGCCCGGCCGCGCCGTTCGCCGGGGTTTCCGTCCGATTGCGGCCGGTGCCCTTGTCCATCGCGAGGTTGGCCAGCCGATCGGCGCGCTGATTCTTGCCGCGCAGCACGTGCTCGATACGGAACATCTCGAGCCGCGCGATGCGCCGCTTCGCTTCGTCGTAAAGCGGGCGCAGATCGGCGCTGTTCACCTTGTACTTGCCTTTGATCTGCTTCACCATCAGCTCGGAATCGGACACCACCCGCAGGCGGCGATGCCCGTTGCGCACGGCGTAGTCGACCGCCGCCAGCAGGCCCGAGTACTCCGCGACGTTGTTGGTGGTCTTGCCGAGATATTCACTCAGCTCGGCGATGGTCTCGCCGTCGGGACCTTCGATGTAAACGCCGAAGCCCGCCGGACCGGGATTGCCGCGCGATCCGCCGTCGCAGAAGGCGGTGATCCACTCAGAGTGGGCGCCAGGATCGGGGGAGCCGGGGAAAAGATTGCCGCTGGATGTGTGAGGCACAGGGAGAGTGTAATACGGTGGCCGCGGCCGTTATTCCTTCGCGTACGCCTGCACATCGATGCCGTCGACCACCACCAGCGTCATCGCCTGGCCGCCCACGTTCACCGCCTGGAACTGAAAATGATCTTTTGACGAAATCGCAACGCCCGGTGGCGGCTGCGCCGGATTCGCCGGCGGCGCGGCCTGCGGCAGTGAAGCAACCACCTCCTCCGCCGACGCATACCCCTCGGCCTTCGCAAATGCGCCGCAGGCGTCCTCCGCGGATTTCACGTCCTTCGCATCGGCCGGCTGATAGCTGCACATCAGTTGCGCCTTCAAACCCGGCACGGCGATCTGAAACCACGTGACGTACGGAGCCGCGCTGGCGTCAGTCGGTGCGATCGACGAATCCACCAGCAGATGCCCGGCGCGATCGAACTCCGCCCGCAAATTGCCACGAATCCCCAGCGATCGCATGTGCTCCGTGTCCGTCGACTGGAACGTGTCGAGGCGCACCACGTCCACGAGCATCTCCATCGGATACGGATCGTCATTCGCGACGCGCAGCGGCGCCGAGAGCAGGGCCACGATGTACTTGCCGTCCGGGGTCAGCGCGAGATCCATCTGCCCGACCGACGCGATCGGATCGTGCGCCGAAAATCCCTCCACCAGAATCCCGACTTCGTCGGGATGATCCATCCACCATCCCCGCACACGCGAGAGCACCCAGTTGCCGTCTTTCCGCGTAATCAGCGTGTAGAGCGTGTTATCCGGACCCACCAGCATGGCAAACGGCGCGTTCTTCTCCTCCTGCTCGTGCAGGTGGTACTCGTGGATTCTGCGGCTCTGCGCGGACAAAGCCATCGCGCCGAGCCCCATGGCCAGAAAAACAGCGCATCGCAGCCGACGAATCCAGCAAGTCATTGCGGCCTTAGCATACGCCACTGCCTCAGCCTCGGCGCATTCCCGGGCCGCCGCATGGGTAACCCGCCGTGATCCGTTTCCCACCAGCCGCTGTCGCGCGCCATGGCATTCTGAAGTCAGCCCCATGGATCTCGTCTCGTTGCTGCGGAGCGCCTTCGGTTACCAGGCCTTTCGTGAAAATCAGGAAGCCGTTTGCCGCGCCGTGACCGATGGCCGCGATGCCCTGCTGGTGATGCCTACGGGAGCAGGGAAGAGCATGTGCTACCAGCTTCCCGCGCTCGCCCGCCGGGCCCCGGCGCTCGTCATCAGCCCGCTCATCGCGCTCATGGACGATCAGTCGGCGCGCCTTGCGTCCCACGGCCTGCGCGTGGCGCGCATCCACTCCGGTCTTTCTCGCGACGATGCCCGCCAGGCCTGCCGCGACTACCTCGATGGCACGCTGAACTTCCTCTTCATCGCGCCGGAGCGCCTGCGCGTCCCCGGCTTTCCTGAGATGCTCGCTCGCCGTACGCCCTCGCTCGTCGCCGTCGACGAGGCGCACTGCATCTCGGGATGGGGCCACGACTTCCGCCCCGACTACCGAACCCTGGGCGACTCGCTGCCGATGCTGCGGCCCGCGCCCATTCTCGCCCTCACCGCGACCGCCACGCCCCTGGTCCAGCAGGACATCGTGACCCAGTTGCGCCTTGTCGATCCCGCGCTCTTCGTGCACGGCTTCCGCCGCAGCAACCTGATTCTCGAAGTCGTCGAGCTGTCGAAGCCGCGCCGGACGGAGTTCATCCGCAAGTTTCTGGAGCCGGCGGAGACCCGTCCGGCCATTGTCTACGCGCCCTCGCGTAAGGGAGCCGACGAGATGGCCGCGGACCTGAACGCGCGCTTCCCCACGGCGTCGTACCACGCCGGCCTCGAGCCGGCCGTCCGGGAGCGGGTGCAGCGCAGCTTTCTCTCGGGCGATTTGTCGGTGGTGGTGGCGACGATCGCCTTCGGCATGGGCATCGACAAAGCGGATATTCGCACGGTGATTCATGCGGCGCTCCCGGCCTCGGTCGAGGCGTACTACCAGGAGATCGGGCGAGCCGGGCGCGACGGCCGCATGTCACGCGCGATCCTGCTGCACAGCTATGCCGACCGCAAGATGCATGAGAGCTTCTTCGAGCGCGATTACCCGCCGGTCGACGATCTGGCGCGCGTGGCGCGGGCCCTCACCGACGAGTTCCAGCCGCCGGAGCCGCTCTGCGAGAAGCTGCGCATGACGCCCGACGTCTTTGGCCGCGCGGCGGAAAAGCTGGCGTCGCAGGGAGCGGTCGCGTTCGATATGGAAGGCCGCGTCCGCAGTCTGCTCCGCGCTAGCGAAGCCGGCAAGTGGCGGTCGGGCTATCAGGCGCAGATGGATCACCGCAAGGCGCAGCTGGATGCCATGGTCGCGTTTGCTGAGACGGCGCAGTGCCGCATGTCCGCCCTGGTCCGCCATTTTGGAGACAGGCCCGGAGCGCCCTGCGGCAAGTGCGACTTCTGCTCGCCCGAGGCCGCGGTGGGCGCTCCCTTTGGCGATCCCACGCCCCACCAGGAGCGGCAACTGCGGCGCATCCTGCGCGATCTCCAGGCCGGGGCCCGATCCGTGGGCCGGCTGCTGACCGAAACCGGCATCGAGAGCGATCGCAAAGTCTTCGACGCGCTGCTCGATGGCCTCGCTCGCGCCGGACTGGTGTCGCTTACTTCCGAGACGTTCACGAATCCCGAGGGCCGCGAGGTCACCTTCCGCAAAGTCGCGCTCACCTATGAAGGCCGCAGTGCGCCGGAGTCCGAGCCGCTCGGCGTGCTCCTGCGCCAGCCGGCCGAGCAGGAAGACTCGCTCTTCACCGCGCCGCGAAAGAAGAAGAAAACCGCGCCGAAATCCAGCGGGCAGAAGCGAAATTCCGACGAGCCCGTGGAATTCACCCCGGCGCAGACGGAACTGGAGAATCGCCTGCGGGCGTGGCGCAAAACCGAGGCTGCGGCTGCCGGCAAGCCCGCATTCTTTGTGCTGTCGGATGCGACACTGCGCGCGGTGGCGCTGGAATCGCCGCGGACTCTCAGCGAGCTGGTAGGCATTAGCGGGATTGGGCCGCGTAAAGCGGATTTGTACGGCGCTTCGATCCTTGCTCTGTGCCGGTCCGAAGAGGGGTGAGGGCTTTGCCGAGGGCTGAAGCTTGCAATCATGAGGACAGGACCGTGGCCCATGGTTGTGTGTCGCTGTCTTTTCCACGGCGGTCAAAATCCCTGACGACCGGCGATGCGAACCTGAATCCAACGAAATGAGATGCGAATGACTCTTTGTTTGCGCGCAGGTCTGGTTTCAGCCCTGTTGCTGACGATCCTTGTCGCCGATCCTGCCGTCCGCGCGCAGGAAACGGTAACTGTTGACGCGAACGCAAAAACTACGCCGTTTCCCCATTTCTGGGAAGAGATGTTCGGCTCGGGCCACGCCATCCTTTCGCTGCGCGAGGACTATCGCAATGATCTGCGCTCGGTCAAAAGCGTCACCGGCTTCCGCTATGTCCGTTTTCACGGCATTCTGGACCGCGAGGTGGGCAGCTACAACGAAGACGACCACGGCAACCCCGTCTACAACTGGGGCTATGTCGATGAGATCTATGACGGTCTTCTGAAGAACGGGGTGCGACCCGTGGTGGAGATCAGCTTCATGCCACCCAAACTGGCCTTCAATCCCCTCGCCCTCCATGTGTTCTGGTATCACCCCAATGTCTCGCCGCCGAAGAGCTGGGAAGGGTGGGACGCCTATATGACGGCGTTCGCCCAGCATCTGGTCCAACGCTACGGCGCCGGAGAGGTGGCTCAGTGGTACTTCGAGGTGTGGAACGAGCCGAACATCGATTTCTGGGACGGCATTCCGCGCCAGGACAGCTACTTCCAGCTCTTTGCTCACACCGCTCGCGATCTGAAGAAAGTCGACTCCCGGCTGCGCGTGGGCGGGCCGGCGACGGCTGCTGCATCCTGGGTGCCTGCGTTCCTGCAGTTCGTGGCGAAGAACCATGTGCCGATCGACTTCATCTCGAGCCATGGCTATGCGGACGATACCGTCGAAAACCTGTTTCACACGGATGAGAACATCCCAGAGGACGATCGCGTCTGCCGGGCCATCGAGAAGGTGCAAGGTCAGATCCGGGGTTCCGCGCTGCCCAATCTGCCGTTGCTGTGGACCGAATGGAACGTGCAGGGCCAGGACGACTCCCGCGACACTCCATTCGTCGGTCCAGGCCTCGCCAACACCATTCGCGAGTGCGATGGGCACGTCACGATGATGTCGTTCTGGACTTTTTCCGATGTGTTCGAAGAGGGCGGCCCGATTGCCACCCCTTTCGAAGGAGATTTTGGATTGATCGCGAAGGGCGGCATCAGGAAGCCGAGCTATTACGACTTCGCCCTGCTCCACCATCTTGGCGACGCTCGCATCCCGCTCGCATCCAGGAACGCGATTGCAACGCGTGCGGCGGACGGATCGCTGCGCGTGGCGGCGTGGAACATCGTCGATCCCGGCACGCAGGGAGCAAGCCGGACTCTGCGGCTGGTGTTCTCCGGGGTGCCTTCGGATGACGCCGTTTCGATCGAGCGCGTCGACGACGACCACGGCAATGTGCTTCCGAAGTACCGTGCCATGGGAAGCCCTGCCGATCCAACGCCTGAGCAGGTCAGAGAACTGAATGGCGAATCCGATCCCGGGCCGCCGCAGCAAACTCATCTGCAGGGCAATCGCCTTGATCTCACGCTGATGCCCAACGCGCTCGTGCTGGTCGAATTGAAATAAGGGTCACAGTCTGACTGTCGACGTCAGGCTGCGGGTCTTTGTACCCCCTTGCCGGCCGGACGGATCCACGCCGGCTCAGAAGGTTCGACGCCGCCCCGGGGTTGCAAGCCCGAGTCGCGCGCGATCCGGTCTCGCCGGATTTCGCCAACTCGCTGCTAACAAAAGCTCCCGCCGAACGTCTACCTGTTGCGTCACCTGTAATCCCCACGCAACAGGAGTCCGAATGTCCGCTGATGCGTTGCGCTTTTTGTCTCCGGCTCGAACTTCCCCTCCTCGGCCTCGAATACAATCCACCCGTATGGGTGGTCCGGTTCGGGAGAACCTCCCGGAAACCGACTTAATACGTGAAGCACAGGCAGGATCGCGCACAGCTTTTGACGCTCTGGTGCGTCAATATGATCAGGCGGTGCTGCGGCTGGCGATGCACCTTACGGGCTCCGAGCAGGATGCCCAGGACATCCAGCAGGAAGCGTTCCTCAAGGCCTATCGCTACCTCGGCAACTTCCGCTTTGAGTGCTCGTTCTACACGTGGATTTACCGCATCGTAACGAACCTGTGCCTCGATCATCTGCGCCGCCGTAAGGCTCGCCGCGAGGATCAGGCGGTGGTGGTCGACGCGTCGGGCGAGGAAATGGATCTGCTGACCAACGTCAGCGACGACCGCTCGGGCGCCAATCCGGCGCGCGAGCTCGACAGGAAGTATCTTGGGCAGCGCATCCTGCTCGCATTGGATGAGCTGACCCCCAGGGAACGGATGGTCTTCGAGCTGAAGCACTACCAGGGCCTCCGGCTCCGGACCATCGGGGAGATGTTGAACACCACGGAAGAGACGGCGAAGAACACCCTCTTCCGCGCAACCAAGAAGTTGAGACTGAAGCTGGCGGAACTACGGTAAGGCAGCGAAGGACCGGCGGCCTAAAGGCGCTTTGTAAGCTGCCAGCCACCAGCTACCTGCTGTACAGAACGACCCGGACCAGCAAGAGAAGATCCGGGCAAAGAGAAGTACCAACTTTTGAGGCGAAGTGAGGCAAGGAAAATCTATGAACTGCCAAATGGCGCAGGAAGACATCGTCCTGGCCGTCTACGGTGAGTTGCCCGACGACCGGGCCCATCAGCTCGAACAGCATCTGGCGCAGTGCGATCGCTGCCGTCAGGAGATGGAGGCCATCTCGGGCCTCCAGAAAGCCATGTCCGTGCTGCCGGTGGAAGAGCCGACGCCCAGCCTGCTGGCGCGGACCCGCCTGCGTCTCGACGAGGCCCTCGATGCGCTGCCCCATGGCGGATTCCTGCTGCGGCGGTGGCAGAGTTTTCTCCGCGGCTTCGGCCGGTTGCAGAGCGCTCCGATCATGGCGTCGGCCCTGCTCGTCCTCGGCCTCGGTGCCGGAACCTGGGGCGGCTATCGAGCCGGCGTGCGCGCGGCCGCAAAGCCCACCGCTGCATCCCAGGACGCCAGTGCTTCCGGAGTCCCGGTAATGCCCGATCTGGATGAATCCCAGATTGCCGGCGTCAGCAGCATTACTCTCGAGCCGAACACCGAAAATGTGGAAGTGCGCTTCAATCGTGTCGTCCCGGAGACGGCCTTCGGCACTCTGGACGATCCACAGATCCGGCAGCTTCTCCTCATGGGCGCGCGCAACCCCGATAATCCTGACGTGCACGTCAGCTCCGTCGATCTTCTTGCGCAGGAGTGCCAAAACGGCCACGAGTGCACTGGCGGCCCCATTCGCAACGCCCTCATGGTGGCTCTGCGCTACGACAAGAACTCCAAGGTGCGCAGCAAGGCCCTGGTCGGCCTCGAGCCTTACATCGCCATGGACACCCGAGTACGCGATGCCGTGCTCGAAGCCCTGATGAACGATCCCGATCCGGAAATCCGCTCCCAGGCCATCGACCAGCTCGCGCCCGTCGATGCCGATTCGAGCGTCCGCGAAGTGCTCCAGACCGTCGCCTCCCAGGACCAAAACCCGCATATCCGCACGGTTTCGCGGGAGTATCTGGAGCGAGTTTCACAAATTCAATAGACAACGAAGCGCCGGCCGAAAGTAACATATTGGGCAGCCGGCGCCGGTTGACAGGCACCCTGTCTCGTTCGTCAGAAAGTCAGGACAGAACGGAACGCCGGGTAGTAACGACTTTCCGAGGCCAGACATGAAGGGCATCAGAATCACACTTCTTGCCGGAATCATCGCGCTGACTCCGGCCCTCTTCGCGCAGCAGCATCTCAACGTCATGGCCGACGACCCGGCGGCGCTGAATCATACAGCTCCGCAGGGATACCTGGGCGTCGGCACCCACGACATCGACACGGAACGCGCCGGGCAGCTCAAGCTGAAGTCCCCCCGCGGGGCCGAAGTCGTCACCATCGATCACGACGCGCCCGCCGCAAAAGCCGGCATGCGCCTGCACGACGTCATCCTGCAGATGAACGGCCAGCAGATCGAGGGCGGCGCGCAGCTCGGCCAGTTGCTCCGCGTCACGCCTCCCGGAACCGCCGTGACCTTCGTCATCAGCCGCGATGGCCAGCAGCAGACCATGAACATCACCCTCTGCGATCAGGCCACCCTCGAAGCCGACGCGTGGTCGCAGCACATCCCCGTCGAGCCCGACGAGGACGACGACCTCAAGCTGCCCCCGGCAAAGCAGGGCTTTGCCAGCGGATTCCTCTCCTCCCTCGGCATGAACACTGCCTACACCGGCCTTGAGCTCGACATGCTCGGCCCCCAGCTCGCCGACTACTTCGGCATCCACGACGGCCAGGGCCTGCTCGTGAAGCGCGTCGACGACAACAGCCCGGCTTCGGCGGCGGGCCTGCGCGCCGGCGACGTGATCACGAAAATGAATGGCCGCATCATGGCAACTACGAGCCAGTGGGTCCGGGCGATCCACGCAAATAAAGGCAAGCAGGTGGAACTGACCGTGGTGCGCGACCGCAAGGAGAACACCGTGACCATGATGGCCGGGCGGGGCAAGTCGAAGGGCTAAGGGGCGGGATTTGCGGTTCAGGAGGTAAGTGAGCCTGCGGCAGCTCGATCCTCAGCACTTGCCTGCGGTAGCCGTAAGTCATTGTTGAGATGTCAGATGCGGAGTAACAGCTGGCCGAGGCACTGATTGCCTGAAGGAGTTCCGGTCATACCCGGCGGGCATTCCTTCGCTTTCGAGTTCATTGGGCGCAGAGATTGCCTGACAAACGAAAAGCCTCGCCTGGGCGGCGAGGCTTTTCGCTTGTCCGATCGTCCTTGCCGACCACCGTGCGGACCGTCTCACCACACCCAAGGTGTTGGGTTGTTCCAGGGTGGAAGTGTTTTCTTTTCAGGTTCCGTGCATTGGTTTTGAGTTCTGGCTCCCGATATTTCTGAAGCAGCGGGAAGGAGAGCGGCGATTGACTCCCGTGTCCAACCGTTCAGGAGGGAAGGATTCTCATCTGGGAGGAGCTCAGTTCAGCGAACCAGCTGTTTTGGGATTCAGTGGAGTGGTGAATCGGTCAAAACCACCAGGCGGGACGAGAGAGCATGGCCCAAAGGTAATGGCAGAAAAGTAACTTCGCAAAATAAAGCATTGATCTGTGTTATCGACTCTGCATATACTCATCGGCACATCAACCTATCCGGCATTCGTCATCGGGACTGTTGCGCTCGGGTAACGTTCGAACCCTTCCTGGAGCAACTATGCGGCATATGTGCGCCTCCTCGGCCAAATCCACCATCCTGTGGGCAATTCCTGCGGCGGCCCTGACCGCTTCGCTGATGACGGGCTGTCTGGCGACGTCCCTCGGAAGCCAGAACGCCGCAACGATTTCGGCGACAAGCGCCACGATCCGCGTGAATCAGCAAATGCAGCTCAAAGCGGACGCGGGAGCCGGAAGCCTGAACTTCTTCGTCAACGGCATCGCCGGAGGTAATGACGAACTGGGAACGGTGAACGCCGCGGGCGTTTACACCGCTCCGGCGGCGATTCCGACTCCCGATTCGGTCGTGATCACCAGCGTCTCGAAGGAGTTTCCGAAAGCGGCGCAGGGATCGGTGACTCTGACCATCTGGAATCCGATACCGGTCCTCTCCGGAGTCACCCCCTCGGGATTCTCCGAAGGAACGACGCTGGTGACGGTGAACGGATCGCAGTTTGTGTATGGCGCACAAATCAGCTGGAACAACGCCGTAGTGCCGACCACCTACATCTCGGATACGCAACTGGCGGCCGAGGTGAACGCGCCGGTTCCCGGGACCTATCCGCTGAATGTGACCAATCCGAATCCCGGGTCGGCCAGCGCCAATCCTCTCTCTCTGAAGGTCGGACCTGGGCAGGTGGTACTGCAGCTCTATCCCAACAACGGTTCCGACGTCCGGGTTAGCAACCAGATCACCTTTTCTCTGACGGTGAACGGGACCGAAAACACCGGGGTGACGCTGGAAATCAACGGGATCCCGGGCGGAAACGCCCAAGTGGGCACGGCGGTGGCGAGCACGGATGGAACGATTACCTACACAGCGCCGGCGGTGGTGCCTGCCCCTAACAATGTGGTGGGGATGAAGATTACAAGCGTCGACAATCCGAAGGTGTCGATCAGTCAGGACATCTCGGTGATGAATCCGATTCCGATCCTGACGTCGGCTGCTCCGATGTCGTTCAATCCGGGAACGGCGACGGTAGTGCTGCATGGGCAGAAGTTCATCACCGGCGCGCAGGTGCTGGTGAACGGGGCGCCGAACCCCGCGACATGGAACAGCTCAACGCAACTGACGGCCACGATCAATCCGACAGAACCGGGCAATCTCGATTTACAGGTGCTGAACCCAGCTCCCGGGCCGGCGGCTTCAGCAGATCTGATTGCGCTGGTCAACGGCACTCCTCCGACCCCGATCGTGGATCCCGACGATGCTGCGAGGTTTCTCGAGCAGGCGACGTTCGGCGCCACCGACGCCGATATTCATCACCTTTCGATGATCGGGTACCAGGCGTGGCTGAACGAGCAATTTGCTATGCCGGTCACGAAGCAGGTTCCCCTGGTGCAGCAGGAGTTGATGCTGAATAACCCGCCGTGCGCCAGCGGCGACGTAAAATGCAACGCCGCGCTGTTTTTGCAGAACTCGAACGACGAGCAGTTCGTGCAGAACTCTTTCTGGCAGCAGGCGATCACGGGCAACGACGAACTGCGGCAGCGAGTGCGCTACGCGCTCAACGAGATGCTGGTGATTTCCAGCAACAATTCTTCGGGCGTGCAGAATTACCCGCGCGGGGAAGCGAACTACTACGATCTGCTGGGTGCGGATGTTTTCACCAACTTCCGCACGATCCTCAACGACGTCACACTGAATCCGGAGATGGGCATCTTCCTCTCCATGCTCGGCAACGACAAGGGGAATGCCACCACCGATCCGGACGAGAACTACGCGCGCGAAGTGATGCAGCTTTTCACGATCGGCCTGTGGGAGCTGAACGACGATGGCACCCAGAAGCTGAACGGGAGCGGGCAGCCAATCGCCACGTACTCCAACAACGACGTAATGGGACTGGCCAAAGTCTTTACCGGCTTCAGCTGGAACATTCCAGGAAACAGCAGCGATAGCGGCTGGTCGAACTGCTGCGCTTATGTGGCCCCAGGATACGGCGAAGACCTGGAGCCGATGCGGAGCTATCCGTCTCACCACTCGACCGAGGAAAAGCAATTCCTGGGAGTGACAATCCCGGCGGGCAACTCCGGCGCCGATGCCGATTTGAAGACGGCACTGGACACGCTCTTCAATCACCCCAATGTGCCGCCGTTCGTTTCGAAACAGCTGATTCAGCACCTGGTTACGAGCAATCCCAGCCCTGCCTACGTGAGCCGCGTGGCGGCGGTTTTCAAAGACGATGGGACAGGGGTGCGCGGGAATATGCAGGCGGTGATCAGCGCCATCCTGCTCGATCCGGAAGCGCGGGATACGGCCAACTACTCGGGCAATCCCGAATACGGCAAGGTGCGGGAGGCACTGGTGCGGTACACGGAGTGGGCGCGCGCGTTTACGGCCCAGTCGCGCACGGGCTCGTTCAACCTGGAAAGCACGGAAGATCCGATTTTCGGGCTGGGCGAGATGTCGCTGCGCTCCCCAACGGTCTTCTGGTGGTTCAGTCCGGGATACGTTCCACCCGGAACCAGCATCGCGGCAGCCAACCTGACTGCACCAGAGATGCAGATGACCAATGTGTCCACAGTTGTGGGCTACATCAATTATCTGCAGGATGCGATCGGCGGAGATGCGAGCAACGGCCCGGACCTCTTCGCGTCGTACGGCACGGAGATAGCGCTGGCTTCGACTCCGGACAAGCTGGTGGATCGGCTGAACCTGCTGCTGATGGCGGGAGAGATGAGCGGCACGCTGCAATCGCAAATCTCGGCGGCGATCAGCGGGATCCCGATTCCGACGGGTGATCAGAGCGCGATACAGGCTGCGCTTCGCAGCCGGGTACAAACGGCGATCTATCTGGTGATGGCTTCGCCGGATTTCAGCGCGCAATTCTAGAGAGGCAACGATGAACCGATACGAGCAATCGCGGCGTCAGTTTCTGAGAACAGCATCCATGGCCTCGATGGCAGGCTTTGCGGTGAGCCCGTTTCTGCTGGAGCTCAACGGGCTGGCGGCGCTCGCCCAGGACACGACCGGGTCCGATTACCGCGCTTTGGTGTGCGTCTATCTGCAGGGCGGCAACGACGGGCACGGGACGGTCATTGCCACCGATGCAGACTCGTTTGCAGCGTTCACCCAGGCGCGCTCCGGAGCGCCCGGTCTCGCCTATCCGCTGAGCGAATTGCTGCCCATCGTGCCCAACACGCCGCAAAGCGGCCGAACGTTCGCTCTGAATCCGTATCTGCCGGGACTACAGAATCTGTTCAATGCGGGCCGCGCCGCGGTGGTGGTGAATACAGGAACGCTGGTGGTCCCAACGACCAAGGCGCAAATCAACGCCAATTCCGTTCGCCTGCCCGACTCGCTCTTCTCGCACTTCGATCAGACCGCCGCGTGGCAGGCCATCGCCTCCAACCTAGGCAGCGGCGAGCACACGGGTTGGGGTGGCGCGCTGGCCGACATTCTGGAGAGCATGAACGTCAACTCGAACTCCATGTTCACCTGCATCTCCACCGCGGGGAACGCGCTGTTCCTCGCCGGCGAAACTTCGTTCCAGCTCAACGTCACGTCGGCGGGGCCGATTCCGATCTACGGGCTGACGCAGGGAATGTTCGGGCAGCCTGCCGGCTACGGCGCGCTTAGTTCCATTCTCAGCGCCGATGAGTCGAATCTGTTCGCGAAAGAGTACGAGGTGGTCATCCAGCGCTCAATCCAGGCCCAGCAAATCCTGGCCAGCGCCATGCCTCCGGCGGGCGCGGGGGGCATCCCCAATCCGCCGCAGTATCTCGATCCGGTCTCGAAAAAGCTGATGGATAATCCACTGGCGGACTCCATGCAGACCGTCGCCCGCATCATCGCCGGGCGCGGGAGCCTGGGTGTGACGCGGCAGATCTTCTATGTGCAGCTGGGCGGTTTCGACACGCATAACAATCAGGCTGCGACGCATTCGCAGTTGCTGACGCAGCTGGCCGAGGCCTTCGAGTACTTCGACGCGCAGATGACCGCGCTGGGTCTCGGTTCCCAGGTCACATCGTTCACGATTTCCGACTTTGGCCGCACCCTCACCTCCAACAGCAACGGCACCGACCACGGCTGGGGCAGCCATCACTTCGTCGTGGGCGGCGCAGTGCAGGGTCACGATATGTACGGACAGTATCCGGTGATCGGCTCGGACCAGGCCAACGACGTGGGTGCGGGACGCCTGATTCCCACCACGGCCGTGGAGCAGTACGCGGGAACGCTGGCTCGCTGGTTCGGCCTCAGCGACGGCCAGATCCGCCAGGTCTTTCCCAACTTCGCCAATTTCGGCTCGAATCCGTATCTCGGATTCATGAGCTCCTGAGGGCGCCGAGAATCTCAGGATTCCGGCAAGAGCGCAGAGTCCAGTGCCACCCGTTACAGGGCGCGAAGCACCTTGGCCCGCGACGGTCCGTTACCCCTGGACGGAGTCCAGGCCGCTGGCGTATCGTCAGGAGTTGGGTTCGGGTGGCATCCTGCCCTGCACGTGAGGAGCCGCACTGGAGACAACATGAGCGTTCCGCACTTCCGCCCCCTTGACGTATCGGCAACCGCCACGGTTCCGGTCACCTTTCAGACACTGCAGCAAAAGAAACACGCCGGACGGCCGATCGCCGCCCTCACCGCCTACGACTACGCGACCGCGCGCCTCGTCGACGAGGCCGGCATCGATCTGATCCTCGTGGGCGACTCGCTGGCTCAGGTGGTGCTCGGCTACGACACCACGCTCCCCGTCACAGTCGACGAGATGCTGCACCACACGCGCGCCGTGCGCAGGGCTGTGCGCCGCGCTATTGTCGCCGCCGACATGCCCTTCGGCTCGTACCACACCAGCGTGGCGACGGGCGTGGCTAACGCCATCCGCTTCGTGAAGGAAGCCGGTGCCCAGGCCGTGAAGATTGAAGGCGGCGCGAGCCGTGCTGAGCTGGTTGAGAACCTTTCCGCTGCGGAAATTCCTGTGATCGGTCACCTCGGCCTCACGCCGCAGTCGGTGCACAAGATGGGCGGCTACAAAGTCCAGGGTAAAACCGCCGCCGCCATCTCCGAGTTGCTGCACGACGCGCACACGCTGGAAGCTGCCGGCGCCGGCTTGCTGGTGCTCGAAGGCATGCCGCGCGAAGTGGCCGCGCGCATCACCGCGGAAATCGGCATTCCCACCATCGGCATCGGCGCAGGCCCCGACTGCGACGGCCAGATCCTCGTCTTCCACGATCTGGTGAACCTGAGCTTCTCGCCCGCGGCCAAATTCGTTCGCCAATACGGCGACGCGGCTGCGCTCTTCCGCGAAGCCATCGACGGCTACCGCCGCGACGTCGAGGAGCGCGCTTTCCCCGGCGACGAGGAAAGCTACCATCTGCCGAAGGAGACCGCATCCGCTTTGTCCGATGCGGCTCTGCGCCGGCGCGCCTGATGCAGGTCGTCCGCACCATCGCCGAAATTCGCGCCGCCGTCGCGGCACTGCGCGCGCAGGGTAAAACCATCGGCCTGGTCCCCACCATGGGCGCACTGCACGAAGGCCATCTGTCGCTCGTGCGCGCCGCCGGCGCTGCCTGCGACGCGGTCGTCGCGACGATTTTCGTCAATCCGACTCAGTTTGGTCCGAACGAAGATTTTTCGAAGTACCCGCGCACTTTCGAAGCAGACTGCGACAAGCTAACCGCCGAGAAGGTCGACCTGCTCTTCGCTCCGGACACGGAAGAGATGTATCCGGCGGGGGCGACGACCTTCGTTGCGGTCGAGCCCATCGGCGATCGCCTCGACGGGGCCTCCCGCCCCGGGCATTTTCGCGGCGTGGCTACCGTCGTCGCCAAGCTGTTCAACATTGTCGCGGCCGACAAGGCCTTCTTCGGCCAGAAGGACGCCGCCCAGGTTGCGGTGCTGCGCCGCATGGTGCGAGATTTCAACTTCAATCTCGAGCTGGTGGTTTGCCCCATCGTGCGCGAGCCCGACGGCCTCGCCATGAGCTCGCGCAACCGCTATCTGTCGGCGGAAGACCGCGAGCGAGCGCTCGTCCTGCATCGCGCGCTGCGCCACATGGAGGAGAAGATTTCGATCGGAGTTACGAGTTCGTCTGAGCTGATCGACATCGGCCTCGGGGTGCTTGCCGAAGATCCAGACGCGAAACTCGACTACCTGCGCATCGTCGATCCTGACACGCTCGAAGATCTGCCCGATGTGGAGAATGGCGCGCTGATCGCCGTCGCTGCCGGGATCGGCCCCGCGCGCCTCATTGACAATGTGCTGATTCCGCCGCAATAACTACTGCGGCGGCGCTCCACCCGCCGGAGGCGGTCCGTGATGCTCTTCCGGCGGCGGCACAAAGTGCTCCGGCATCTTGTGCCCGCGATGGCAGGTTCCGCAGGTCACGGTCTTGTCGGCGGGCATGGCGTCAGGATCGTTCACCTGCGTCATGAACTGGTGGTTGATGGTCTGGGTCATCTGGATCATGGTGCGCGCGATGCCCTTGTCTTCTTTCGCGTCCGAGGCGAAGTCGAGCCGGTGGGTGCTCTGTCCGCGCTCGTGGCAAAAGCTGCACTCGACGCCGAGAGCGGCCGAGTAGCCGCGCATGAGCTTCACCAGATCTTCGGGCGCGATGTTCTTCGGCAGCACCTTCAGATTCGTTGGCTTCGGCAGCGGACGCCGCTGATGTTGTTGTGCGGTTTGCGGGGGCGCCTCCGTGAGCGGGGTCTCGTCCTGAGAGAAAACGCTGGGAGAGGCGAAGGCCAGAGACGAAATCAGAATTCCTGCGGCCAACAACCGACTGTGCATAGTGGCTGAATTCCTGGAGAAAATGGGCCGTAGGAGGCCCTTCCGGCCATCTTACACAATGGCCGAAACGGGCCGCGTTAGCGCGAGACGAAGCGGTTGCCGGCGATGGAAAAACGGAGCGGAAGGTCGGCGGCTTTGCGAATGCCGACACGGGGGCCGGCCTCGATCTGCGGCGCGGGGAAGCCGTCATCTTCAACAAACAACCCGGAGCGCCGGCTGGTTACATCGAGGCCGTTGTGTCCGGCGCGATCGATCGCAAGCGCCTGGCACAAACGGCCCGGCCCCGACGTGAGCAGACGAGTATGGGGATGGCCGTCGAGGCCGCGGAGGTGTGCCATGGTTGCGAGGCCATCGAGTGGCTCCAGCGCGCGCAGCAGCACGCCCCCCGGCTGGCCCTCGGGCTCGCAGGAGAAGTTGAGGCAGTAATGCATGCCGTAGATGAAATACACGTACGCGAAACCAGGCGGCCCGAAGAGCACTGCGTTGCGTTTGGTCTTGCCGATAAACGTGTGCGAAGCCGGATCATCGAGACCAAAGTAGGCTTCAACCTCGACAATGCGCCCGGCGAGGCGCCGGCCTTCGTACCGGCGTACGAGAACTTTGCCGAGCAGGTTGCGCGCGACGATCTCCGGCGGATCGAGATAAAAGGAGCGGGGCAGCATGGGATTCATGGTCGATCGAGCCGATACACGCAGTGTTCATAGCCGCGCCACACAACCGTGCGATCGATGGTGAGGCCGTTCTTCTCGGCCACGCGGCGCGAAGGCAGGTTTTCCGGGCGGATGAGCGAGATCACGTGGTCGACGCCGAGCGTGGCGAATGCATAGTCGCGCACGGCGCGCGCGGCTTCGGTGGCGAGGCCGCGCTTTTGATGGTCGCGATGCACGTGATACCCAATCTCAAGTTCCGGAGGCTGGCCCTCATCGGCCGCCTGCCATACCGGCCCGCAGTCGCCGATCAGTGCTCCGGATTCCTTTAGCACAACGCCCAGCAGGCCCGTGCCCGTGGGATATCGCTCGATCTGGCGCGCAATCCACGCGTCGACTTCCGCCAGGCTGAATGGATGCGGATACCAGCGCATGTTTTCCGGGTCGCCGAGCACGGCGTGGAGAGCGAGCACATCGGCGGGAGTCATCTCACGCAGGAGCAGTTGCGATGTTTCCAACGTCAGCAAACTGACCTCGCCGCAATCATTGCCAACTGCTGATAGCTTTTCGCTCACTGCTTTTATTACAGCTTCGCCCAGACCGCTTCGCGTGGATCGTCGGGATTGAGCTTGGCGAACTCCCTGAGAATTTCCCGGCTGCGTTCGTCGCGTACATGGGGCACGGCCACTTCGACGGTCACAATCTGATCGCCGCGCAGGCCTTCGCGCGTGGCCGAGGGCACGCCGCGCTCGCGCATGCGCAGTTTCTGCCCGCTCTGCGTGCCCGGAGGAATCCGCAGCTGCGCGCGGCCGTCGATGGTGGGCACTTCGATGCGCCCGCCCAGCGCCGCTTCCGAAACGGTGATCGGCAGCGACAGCAGAATGTCGTCTCCGGAGCGCGTGAAGACCGGATGCGGCCCCGTGCGGATGACCAGGTAGAGATCGCCGGCCGCGCCGCCGTTCACGCCCGCATTGCCTTTGCCGGCGAGCCGGATGCGCTGCCCGTCGCGCGTGCCCGCCTTGATGCGGAACTCGAGCGGCTCGGATTTGTAAACCGTGCCTTCGCCGTGGCAGGTGGTGCAGGCGTGCTGCACCTTGCCGCTGCCGCCGCAGCGCGGGCACTGGATATTGAACTTCATGTTGCCGCCCATCTGCGTCACCTGGCCTGTGCCGTGGCATTCGGGGCACTGCTGGGCGCCGCCGGTCGACGCGCGGCCGTGGCAGGTGGGGCATACTTCCTGCCGCTGGATCTCGAGCCTGGCAGTGCCGCCGCGAATCGCGGTCCAGAAGTCGACGTTCACCTGGTATTCGAGGTCGGTGCCGGGATGCGGACCCTGCGCCTGGCGCTCGCGGCTGAACATTCCGGAGAAGATGTCGCGGAAACCGCCCCATCCGGAGCCGCCGCTGGCGGGCTGCGCTTCTTCCGAAAAGTCGAAGCCGCCGAAATCGAACGGCATCCCCTGGCTGTGGACGCCGCCCCGCCCAGCACCCGCGCGCGCCGCGGCCTCCGCCGCCGCTGGATCGATCTGGTCGGAGTAGAAGCCGAACTGGTCATAGACCTTGCGCTTCTTCTCGTCGGAGAGGATGTCGTTGGCTTCGGAGATTTCCTTGAACTTCTCCTCGGACTTTTTGTCGCCGGGATTGACGTCGGGATGATATTTGCGCGCGAGCTTGCGGAACGCCTTGCGGATCTCCTCCGTAGTGGCGCCCTTCTTCACGCCAAGCGTCGCGTAATAGTCCTTGTGTTGGGTCGGTGGCATGGTTCGCTTACTACCGTATCAATTCAAGCGGCTGCGGTCACACGAATTCAACCCCGCTCTTCCTCAGCTTCCACTCTCTCCACCCGCCACGTGACGTTCACGTCCGGCTCCGCAATCCGCATCCGCGTGATGAAGCTCGTGGCTTTCTCTTCGGAGTCGAAGACCACCCGGCTGGTGACTTCATTGCCCCGCACCTGCTCGCAGCGCCAAACCGTCTTCGCCATCCGGAATCCTCGCCGCTGTTCAGTTCCAAACCATCTTCGCGTCCACCGGCTCCACCCGCCAGAATACGTCGGGTTCCACCTTGCTCATCTGAGCGACGAACTGGCTCGCCTGCTCCTCGGAGTCGAAGACGATGCTGTTCGTTCTCCGCCCCGCCCGGTACTGCTCGCATTTCCAAACCGTGTTCGTCATTTTCCCCACCACCTCTGCTGCTCTTTACGTCCTTAAAGCGGGAGGCGTTCCCTGCGGAACGCCTCCATGCACTCTACACGCCAAGCGCTGAACGCTATTTTTTGTCTTCCACGTCCACGTACTCAGCGTCGATCACGCCTTCGTCCTTCTTCTGTTCGGTCGTGCCGCCGGCGGCGGTTGCACCGTCGGTCGGAGGAACGCCCGCGCCCGGCGTGCCCGCGTTGGCCTTGTACATCGCTTCGGCCAGCTTGTGCGACGCCTGGGTCAGCTTCTCGCGCGCCTCGTTCATCTCGGCGGGAGCTGGCGTACCTTCCAGGACCTTCTTCGCGTCGGCCAGAGCCGCTTCCACGTCGGCTTTCTCGCTGCCCGAAACCTTGTCGCCGTTCTCCTTCAGCATCTTCTCGATGTTGTAGACGAGCCCGTCGAGCTGGTTGCGCGCCTCGATCTCCTCACGCTTCTGCTTGTCCTCGGCCGAATGCGCCTCGGCTTCCTTCGCCATGCGATCGACTTCTTCCTTGCTCAGGCCCGAAGACGACGTGATGGTGATCTTCTGGTCCTTGCCCGTGGCGTTGTCCTTCGCCGTCACGTTCAGGATGCCGTTGGCGTCGATATCGAACGTAACCTCGATCTGCGGAATGCCGCGCGGCGCCGGCGGAATGCCACTGAGTTTGAATTTGCCCAGCGTGCGGTTCTGCGCAGCCATCGGCCGCTCGCCCTGCAGCACGTGCACCTCGACCTCGGTCTGGCTGTCGGCCGCCGTCGAAAACGTCTCCGTCTTCTTGGTCGGGATGGTCGTGTTGCGCGGGATCATCGGCGTCGCCACCCCGCCCAGCGTTTCGATCGCCAGGGTCAGCGGCGTCACGTCGAGCAGCAGCAGATCCTTCACTTCGCCGGCCAGAACGCCCGCCTGCACAGCAGCGCCCACGGCGACGACTTCGTCAGGATTCACGCCCTTGTGGCCTTCTTTGCCGAAGAGATCCTTCACCAGTTGCTGGATCCGCGGCATGCGCGTCTGGCCGCCGACGAGAACGACCTCGTCAATCTTGCTGGCGTCCACTCCCGCGTCCGAAAGAGCCTTTTTGCAGGGCTCCACCGAGCGCTGGATGATGTCCTCCACCAGGGCTTCCAGCTTCGAGCGGGTCAGCTTCTTCACCAGATGCTTCGGTCCGGTGGCATCCGCGGTGATGAAGGGCAGGTTGATCTCGGTCTCGAGCGCCGTCGACAGCTCAATCTTGGCGCGCTCCGCGGCGTCCTTCAGCCGCTGCAGAGCCATTTCATTGCCCTTGGAGTGCAGATCGAGGCTTTCGTCCTTTTTGAACTCCTCGATGAGCCAGTCCACGATGCGCTGGTCGATGTTGTCGCCGCCCAGGTGGGTGTCGCCGTTGGTCGACTTCACCTCGATGACGCCTTCGCCCACTTCGAGGATCGAGATGTCGAAGGTTCCACCGCCGAAGTCGTAGACGGCGATGGTCTCGTCCTTCTTCTTGTCGAGGCCGTAGGCAAGCGCGGCCGCGGTCGGCTCGTTGACGATGCGCTTGACGTCGAGACCGGCAATTTTGCCGGCGTCCTTGGTGGCCTGGCGCTGCGCGTCGTTAAAGTACGCGGGGACGGTGATCACGGCTTCCGTGACCGGTCCGCCGAGGTGATCTTCTGCCGCCTTCTTCAGCTTCTGAAGAATCAGCGCCGAAATCTCCGGCGGGGTGTATAGCTTGCCCTGCGCTTCAACGGCGACGTGGTCGCCCTGCTGGACGACCTTGTAGGGGACCATCTTCATTTCGTCGTTCACTTCGTTGTAACGGCGCCCCATGAACCGCTTGATCGAATAGACCGTGTTGGCGGGATTGGTGATGGCCTGGCGCTTGGCCACCTGACCTACCAGGCGCTCGCCGCTCTTCGTGAACGCGACCACCGAGGGGGTGGTGCGCCCGCCCTCTTCGTTGGCGATCACCTTCGGCTCGCCACCCTCCATGACAGCGACGACCGAGTTGGTCGTGCCCAAATCGATACCGATAATCTTTGCCATTGCTCTGCTGCTCCTGAAAAGTGCTGATCCTGGCCTGTTTTCGGCACTGGAATTCCTTGGCTAGGATGGCACTTGAGTGACTTATTGTCAATCTATCTGATGCGAAAAATCGCACCCGCGATGCAGAATCGGAAATTGATGAAAATCCAGCGGTTACTGTGGTATTTTGCGGCAGGGGCGGTGAAATCCTCAGCCTGGCCTGCATCCCCGCCATGAGCTCTCGTATCTAAAACGCAGCACAGGATTTGCGGACACGCTTAATCGGCCTCCAGGCTCGCGATAGAACCGGCGTATCTCGTTCGTCTTTCACGGTTTTCTACCCCGTTTTCCCAGGCAGAGACGCATGGCAGCGACCGTCAGCCATCCGACGCAGACCCTCCCCGCGAATCCGTGGATCATTGCGATCTCCGTGATGCTCGCCACCTTCATGGAGGTGCTGGACACGGCCATCGCATCGGTGGCGCTGCCCTATATTGCGGGATCTCTGTCGGCCTCCAACGACGAGGCGACCTGGGTTCTCACCAGCTACCTTGTCGCCAATGCGGTCATTTTGCCGGCCAGCAACTGGTTCTCGCTGCGATTTGGGCGCAAGCGGTTCCTCGTGACGTGTGTCATCATCTTCACGATCGCGTCGTTCTTCTGCGGAGCTGCGCCGACCCTGGGATTCATCCTGATCGCCCGGGTCGTCCAGGGCGCCGGCGGCGGCGCTCTCCAGCCCCTCTCGCAGTCCATCCTGCTCGAAAGCTTCCCTCCGGAGAAACGCGGCGCCGCCATGGCTCTGTTCGCCTTTGGGGTGGTGGTCGCGCCGGTGCTCGGGCCGACCCTGGGTGGCTGGCTCACCGACACCTATAGCTGGCGCTATGCCTTCTACATCAATATCCCGGTCGGCGCGCTGGCGGTGTTCATGATCAGCCGCTATGTGAAAGACCCCGAATACATCACCAAAGGCAAGGCGCCGAAGTTCGACAACTGGGGCTTTGCGCTCCTGGCGATCTGGACCGGCGCCCTGCAGGTGATCCTCGACAAGGGCCAGGAAGACGACTGGTTCGGCGCCATTTGGATTCGCTGGGCCTTCATCATCCTGGTCACCGCGCTGTTTTGGTTCATCGTGCACTCATGGCGGAGCAAGACGCCGCTGGTGAACCTGAAGACCCTGAAGGATCGTAACTTCGGCCTCGGCTGCGCACTCATTGCCTTGTTTGGGATCTGTATCTACTCGATGATCACGGTGCTGCCGCTCTTTTACCAGGAGCTGCTGGGCTATACCGCGTTCGCCGCCGGACTGGTGGTGGGACCGCGCGGAATCGGCTCGATCCTGGGCATGCCGATCATCGGATACCTCGGCAACAAGGTCGATGCCCGCTACCTGCTGACGTTCGGGTTCATCGGCTTCGGCGTCATGTCGCTTTTCTTCGGCAATATCACGCTGGGCATCAGCCCTTGGACCCTGCTGGTGCCGATCATCGCCACTGGATTCGCGCTGAGCTTTGTCTTCGTGCCGATTACGACGCAGGCCTACGCCACGCTGCGCAACGATCAGATTGGTAATGCCAGCGGCATTTTCAATCTGCTGCGCAATATCGGCGGGTCAGTGGGGATCTCGATCGCGCAGACAATGCTGGTGCGGCGGACCGACGTGCACCAGACCCAGATTGTCAACTACGTATCGACGACGCAGCTCTGGTTTGAACAGCAGCTCAGCGCCATCACCGGCTACCTGACGCAGCACACGGCCGCAGCCAATGCCCAGGGCGCCGCAGCCGCCACCATGTACCAGAGGCTGGGGCAGCAGGCGCTGCTGTGGTCGTTTGTCGACGTCTTCCGCTGGATGTCGCTGATCTGCTTTGCGTCGGTCATCCTCGTCTGGATGTTCAAGAAGGCGAAACCGGGAAGGCCGCCGGCAGGAGTGCACTGAGGGGAGCGAAAGGCTCGAAGCAGCTAACGCCACGCGAGAAAACGACAAGCAAAAACGGCCGCCGCCGGGCGAACCAGGCCGCCATCTTCCGCCTGTAGCTCCTCTGCTCGCAGCGTTTCGCCGTCAGCCCAGCGGCCCGAACTTCCTCTCCCTCTGGTCGTAGGCGTCGATCCCTCCCGTGAGGATGTCGTAATACCAGCCGTGAACCTCGATCCGCTGGTGCGCGAGGGCCTCCGCGACCGTAGGGTGTTGCTTCAGATTCTCGAGCTGCGCAATCACATTGGCGCGGATCAGAGCGCGATGCAGTTCCCGCGGATCGTCCGGAATACCGGCATCGAGGTGCTTCCATGCCGGCTCGATGAAGCCCAGCCATTGCGCGGTCAGCGGCAGGCGGGCGAGCGAACTGCGGTCGATGGCCGCCTTCAGGGCGCCGCAGTCCGAATGGCCGCACACGATGATGTGCTTCACATGAAGAACGGCCGTGGCGTATTCGATGGTGGAGGAAATTCCGCCCGGCATGGCTCCATGCGGCGGAACGATGTTGCCCACGGCGCGGCACAGAAACATATCGCCAGGCTCGCTCTGCACAATCAGATCGGGAACGACCCGCGAATCCGCGCAGGTGATGAAGAGCACCTCCGGCGCCTGCCGGTCGGCGAGAAGGCGAAAGCGATCTTTCCATTGCGGGAAAACATCGCGGCGAAAGCGCTTGTATCCGTCGAGGAGTCGTTGCATGGGCGAGTTCAGTGTAATGCGTACGACATCGCGTTCAGCGATGCCACTGTCGATACGGGCAGATGAATCGTTCGCGGCAAAGGAAGACTTCGTCATTTCGGTGCGCGTATCCTCGTCCCCATGAACCCCTTTCCCGATCTCCTCCGCCATCTTGCCTGGGCCGATGCTTCTCTGCTCGCCGCAATCGCAGCGCATCCCGAGTCGCTTGGCGACGAGCGTGTCCAGAAGTTACTGCGTCACATTCTCCGCGTGGAGCGCGTCTTCCTGGCGCGCTTCACCGGCGGCGATGCAGATGCGGTACGCGAGATTCCGGCGGACTTCGGCGCCGTCGTGGGGCTGTTCCATGAGGCGCACCGCAGCCTCCTCGCCTTCGTCGACGGCCTCACCGAAGCTGACGCCGCGCGGACGTTTCCGCTGCCGGCTCTTGAGATTCACCCAAGCGTGGAAGAAGGCCTGACTCAGATCGCGCTGCACAGCCAGAATCATCGCGGGCAATGTCTGCTGCGGCCGCGCGAGAACGGCGCTGCGCCGCCGAATCTCGATTACATCTTCTGGATCAAAGGACGGCCCGCTCCCGTGTATCCCGAGGCGGGTTAGCTCGCCGGAGCCGCGCGTTTGCTCCGCTTCCCGCGCCAATACAGGGCGAGCCCGATCAGGATCGAAACGACGGTCCCTCCCGCCAGCTGCATCTCGAAGGCGAATTTGCTGGTCGCGTCCCCGGGCGGAATCGCGGAGACCACGATGCCGATGAGCACCACCATGAAGCCGAGGCCGCCGCAAATCCAGACGCCCACGCGCCCCCCAGGCACCAGCACGGCATGGGGGTTCTCGGCGCGATCGTTCCGCCCCGCCAGCTTGATGACCCCCGCGAACATATAGAGGAAGGGAATGAAATAGAGGATCACCGCCGCGTCGACGAGAAACTGGTAGGCGCTGCGGACGCTTTGATTCAACTGGCTCGCCAGCAGAATGAACGCCGAGATGCCGCCCTGCACGAGGATCGACACCCAGGGCGTTTTCCATTTGGGATGGATCTTGCCAAAGGCCGCCGGCATATAGCGGTCGACACCGACAACGAACGGGACGCGCGCAATCCCTGCGACCGTAGAGCCCACCCCGCCGGCATTGCCGGCCGTGACCAGGATGGCGGCAAGGACGCCGAGAAATCCGATCTTCAGGGCGACCGATCCGGCGGTGATCGCGCTAAAGACGCCGCTCTGCGGATCGATGTTGGCAGCGGGCAACAAAGCGAGAATGGCAAACGTTCCGGCAATGTAGATTACGGCGATCAGCGCGCCCGCCCCAAACACTGCGCGGGGCAGCGTGCGCCGCGGGTCGCGCACTTCTTCGCTCATCGCGGAGACCAGCTCGAGCCCTGTGAACGCAAACGCAATTTGCGACCAGAAGTTGATCGTGTCCCAGCTCAGTGCAGGCAGCATATTCCGCGCTGTAAAGTGCGTAACCGACCCATGCCGCAGCGCGAGCGCAGCGGCAACCCCGACAAGAATTACCAGCGGAACGTAGGTGCCCACCCCGCCCGCGTTCTGCAGCCATTTGCCGATGTTGAGGCCGACGATGTTCATCCCGACCGCGACCAGCAGCAGCCCCATCGAGATCGAAATCTGAAATGTGCGATCGCCCGAGAGCCCCGCGCCATTCGATCCCAGAATCCACGCCGCCATCGATGCCGATGCCAGCAGGAGGCCAGGGAAGTAGAAGAACGTATAGATCCAGTACGTCCAGCCCGCGATAAATCCGTGAAAGTCGCCGAATGCTTCCTTCGCCCACACATAAAGGCCGCCCTCTTCCGGGAAGCGTGAGGAAAGCTCGTTGATGACCAGCGCGCCCGGGACGAAGAAGAAGACCGCCGCGATGACCCACAGGCTGATCGAAGAGGTGCCGTTATGACCCGCGGCGGCGATCCAGCGAGGCCCGAGGACGGTGGCGATGTTGAACAGCAACACGTCCCAGAAGCCCATCGTCTTGCGAAGCTGGGATTTGGGTTCGGCAGCGGTAGACATGGCTGAAGTTTTGACTACCGATCATACAGGCATGCGTCCTCAGTCCTCTGAGTACCCACCCCTGACAACTCCCCTTCACTCCATCCGCAGCGCCTGGATTGGGTTGATCCGCGAAGCCTGCCACGCCGGGATGAGACAGGCCACCGCGGCTACCACGAGCAGCGTGCCTGCCACCGCGGCGAAGATAACCGGATCGAGGGAGTCCGTGCGGTACAGCATCGATTGAATGAGCCGCACGACCGCGGCTGCCGCGGCGAGCCCCAGCATCAATCCGTAGAGTGCGGGGCGCAGGCCGTCGCCGAGCATCAGCCGCAGAACCTGAGGCCGCTGGGCGCCGAGCGCCATGCGCACGCCGATCTCCGCCGTCCGCTGCGTGGTCAGGTACGAGAGCACGCCGTAGAGGCCGACCGAAGCCAGCAGCAGTGAGAGGATCGCAAAGGCAAGCACCAGGGTTGCGCTAAGGCTGGAGTTGCCAAGGGAGTGCTC
>DATJTG010000154.1:0-7399 GCA_035503555.1 Acidobacteriaceae bacterium
CGCATCGAACGCTGCTTCAGCAAACTCAAACAATTCCGCCGCTTTGCCACGCGCTACTGCAAAACGATCGAGGCCTTCCGATCCTTCACCGCTCTCGCATGTTCCTGGCTCAGGCTCAAGCTATATGTGGATACAGCCTAGGTCTGGCTCGCGGCCGCGTGCTGCCGGACGTGTTTGCCGTGCGCGCCCGCAGCCGGGCCGGTGGAGCGCCGAACGATGAGCGCGGGCCGGACAGTGAATTCGGCGCCGGCAGCGCCGTCGCGGCTCGCGTAGAGCGCGCGGAAGGCGAGGCGCGCGATTTCTTCACGGGAAAGGCGCACAGTGGTCAGCGCCGGGTGCGTGAAGGCGCTGATGGCGATGTCGTCGAAGCCGGCGATGGAGATTTCACCCGGCACACGCAGGCCACGCTCATGGATGGCTCCCAGAGCGCCGATGGCCGTCATATCGTTGGAGGCGAGGACAGCCGTGGGTCGCGGTTTTGCATCGAGCAGGCGCTCCATCGCCTCGTGGCCGCCCATCACCTGATGATTGCCCTGCTCAACGATTGCGGGGCCGAGGTTTCTCTCTTCCATGAAGCGGGTGTAGGCCTCGCGTCTGATGCGCGCGGAGCGCAGCGTGCTGGGGCCGGCGATGAACGCGATCCGCTCGTGGCCGAGGCCGGTGATGTGTTCGAGCGCGGCGTCGACGCCTGCGGCATAGTCGACGAGGATGTTGCTGGCCAGCGCGTGCACGAGGCCGGTATCGAGAAAGACGAGCGGGATCCCGCGGCTTTCGAACTCGGTAATGAGGCGCTCGTCCATTTCCGAAGTCATGATGGCGACGCCGTCGACTTTGCGCTGCAGCATGCGGCTGACACAGACTTCCATGCGGGCCGGGTCGTAGCTGGTGTTGGCGACGAGCACTTCCTGGCCGTGCTGCACGGCCATATCTTCAAAGCTCTTCACCAGTTCGGGGAAAAAAGGGTTGGTGATGTCGGAGATGATCAGTCCGTAGAGACTGCTGCGGCCGGAGCCGAGGGCGCGCGCCCAGGTGTTGGGGTAGAAGCGCAGCTCTTCGATGGCGCGCTGCACACGTTCACGCGTCTTGGGCGTAACTTTGTCGGAGCCGTTGATGGTGCGCGATACGGTGGCCGTGGAGACCTTCGCCAGACGCGCAACTTCGCGGATATTCATGGGTGGAAACCGTTATAGCAGGATACAGGGGACAGGCTGCAGGTTACAGGGCAGCCGGGGAGCCCACCCCGGCAGGCCCATGGCTCGCGTGGGAAACCCCGATGTCACTTGCCGCCGATGATCCCCTTCCCTTCCTCGATGGTGAAGATGGCGTCGACGGCGGGCAGGTTCAGCTTCTCGACGGTGCGGTCGGGCCAGTGGATCTCCACGTCATCGACCCTGGTTGCGTCGCCGAGGCCAAAGTGGACGCGCTGATCGTTCGATGAGAGATAGCTGCCGCCCGAGAGCACGTCTTCGCGCTGGCGCAGGCCGGCCGCGGTGAGATAGACGGTCGCGCCGACGGCATCGCGCGGAGATTTGGGTCCGCCGATGAGCGCGAGTTCAACCCAGTGATGACGGTCGGGATTGACATTCTTCAGCAGCACGGGAACGCCATCCATGTTGTTCATCACGATGTCGGTCTTTCCGTTGTTGAAGAGATCGCCGAAAGCCGCGCCGCGCCCCACGACGACTGTGGCGAGACCGGTGCCTTCAACCGCGGGAACGAGTGAGAACCTGCCGTTGTGCTCGTTGTGAAAGAGCAGCGGGCGCTCCGCGTAGGTGGTGCCCCACTCAGGATGCGCGTCCACCTGAGGGTAGACGTGGCCGTTGTCGATGAAGAGATCGAGCCAGCCGTCGTTGTCGTAGTCGAGAAAGCCATCGCCGAAGCTGACGAAGGGGATGGTGGGCGCGGCGATGCCCGCGTCGTAACTGACGTCGGTAAAGTTTCCCTTGCCATCGTTCTGGAAAAGGATGCAGTAGTCGTCGGAGAACGTGGTGCTGACCACGGCCTCGTGGCCGTTGTTGAGGTAATCGCCCGCGGCCAGTCCCATGTTGGCGGCTTCGCGGCCGTCGGCGTTGAGCGCGAATCCGCTGAGATAGCTGTCGTCTTCGAAGGTGCCGTCGCCCTTGTTGATGTAGAGATAGTTGGGCGTGGAGTCATTGGCGACGAGGAGATCGGGGCGCCCATCGTTGTTGACGTCGACGAACAGCGCGCCAAGACCGTAGTAGCCGGCCTTGTTGTCGACGCCCAGCTTCTCGCTGACGTCGGTGAAGGTGCCGTCGCCGTTGTTGTGAAAGAGGTGATCGCGCTCTCCGGGTAAACCGCGCGGTCCGCACATGACCTGAGCGCCGCGATACTGGCAGTTGGCGTAATTGACCGTCCGCGAGCCGGAGACGGGCGGATGCACGAAGTCGAACGCGACATAGCCCGCGACGAAGAGATCGAGGCGGCCGTCGCCGTCGTAGTCGCCGAACGTGGCGCCCGTGGACCAGGTGCCGAGCGTGACGCCGGCTTTTTCGGCCACATCGGTGAAGGTGCCGTTGTGATTGTTGCGATAGAGGCGATTCTTTCCGTAATTCGTGACGTAGAGATCGGGCCAGCCGTCGTTGTCGAAATCGCCGACCGCGCAGCCGTAGCCCCAGCGATCGTTGGCGACGCCGGCCTGCTGCGTCACGTCGGTGAACGTGCCATCGTGATTGTTGTGGAAGAGCGCGGCATGCGGCGCAGCGGCCTTGCCGTTCATGGCGTCGAGCGTGGAACCGTTGACGAGGTAGATGTCGAGCCAGCCGTCGTGGTCGTAGTCGATGAGGCAGACGCCGGGACCTTTGGCCTCCACGATGTAGGGTTTGTCGGGGGTGCCGGAGGTGTGATGCCACGATGTCAGGCCTGCGGCTTTGGCGACGTCCTCGAAAACGATGGGGCCGGTTTTGACAAAGCCTCCGGCGGTGATGGGGCGATGCTCCGCATCGTAGACGGCCTGATGCGGGGTCCCGGCGGCCATGCCGGTCTGCTGTTTGGCGGGCACTTCCTGCGCGCGAAGCGCGGCGGCGACGAAGGTGGCAGCGGAGAGTAGAGCGAGGAGGGCCGGGAGCAGGACGGAGCTTCGTTTCATGGGCTGGTGGATTCAGGGTACAGCGTGCAGGGCGCCGAGCACAGGGTACTGGCCACCGACTGCTCGGGGTACTATTCCTGCATGCAAATTTCCTCGAGGCAGTTTCGAGTAGTGCTCCTCCCTGCTCTGCTGTGCGCGGGGGTGATGGCCGGAGCGCACGGCCAGCAGCAGCCGGCACCGGCGGTACATGTTCCGGAGGCAACGCTCGAGAGCTACGTCGGCCAGTATCGGGGGACGCTCGAGCCGGACTCGCCCATCTCGGTCTTCCGCGACCACGACCACTTGTCCATCGAAGCCGCCCGCACGCCGCATCGGGAGCTGAAGACGCTTTCGACAACCTCCTTCCAGACGCCGAGCGGACAGACGCAGTTCACCTTTGTCACGGGCGCCAACGGCGCGGTGACGGGGATGCAGATGGGATTCGGCGGGGAAACGGAGGTTTACGAGAAGATTTCGTCGAAGCCGGAGCATAACCGTTTTCGCGTGTATTCGCACGAGGACGTGATGATCCCGATGCGGGATGGAGTGAAGCTGCACGCCGTGATCCTGAGGCCTGAGCACACCGACGAGAACCTCCCGTTCCTGATGGAGCGCACGCCGTACGGCGTGGCAGGGCTAACGAGCGACGGCATCAACGCGTCGAGCCCGGCTCTGGCGCAGAGCGGATACATCTTCGTGTTCGAGGACATTCGCGGACGCTTTGGATCGGAGGGGACGTTCGTAATGATGCGGCCACTGGCCGATCATCACGATCCGAAGGCTGTGGATGAAAGCACCGACACGTACGACACGGTGGCATGGCTGCTGACGCATGTGGGGCACAACAACGGGCGCGTTGGGGTGATGGGAGTTTCGTATCCGGGATTCCTGGCGGCGGAGGCCGGCATCGATCCGCATCCGGCGGTCCGTGCGATTTCGCCGCAGGCACCGATGACCGACGTGTGGCTGGGCGACGATTTCTTCCACAACGGCGCGTTCCGCGAGACCTACGGGTATGACTATGTGTTCGGCATGGAGTCCAACAAAGAGGTGACGCCGAGCAACATTACTGAGGACGAATACACCTGGTTTCTGAGCGCGGGGTCATTTGCCGGCGCGATCAAGGCGAGCGGCGCGGGGCCTTTCCCGACCTGGCAGGCGTTTCTCGACCATCCGGCGTATGACAACTTCTGGAGCAGCCGCGCTGTACAGGATCACGAGAATGCCGTGACGGTGCCGACGCTCGAAGTGGGCGGATGGTGGGATCAGGAAGATTTGTGGGGGCCGCAGGCGGAGTACGCGGCGATGGAGAAACACAATCAGCCGTCGGATCCGGCGCATCGCGTGTTCATGGTGCTGGGGCCGTGGCGGCATGGAAGCTGGGGCGTGACGCAGCGGCATCTGGGGCCGCTGAACTTCGGCGAGGCTGTGGGCGATGAGTTCCGGGAACGCATTGAGGCGCCGTTTTTCGCGTATTACCTGAAGGATCAGCCGGGCTTCAGCCTGGAGAACACGGCGACGTACCAGACGGGATCGGACCGGTGGGAGTTCTACTCGCAGTGGCCTCCTAAAAATGTAACCGAGCACGATCTTTATTTGGGCGCGGATGGGACGGCGAGCTTTGCGAAGCCGGCCGACGAGCACGCGTACAAGGCGTACCGGGCGGATCCTGCGAATCCGGTGCCCTATCGCGAACGCCCGGTGCAGGCGACTTACGCGCCGGGTTCGCACTGGTTCACCTGGCTGGTGCAGGACCAGCGGCTGGCCGACCGCAGGCCGGATGTTGCGACATTTGAGACGGCGCCGCTGGATCACGATGTGACGGTGACGGGCAACGTAGTAGCGGACCTGACCGTTTCGACCTCAGGCACGGACAGCGACTGGGTGGTGAAGCTGATCGACGTGTTCCCGGAGAATGCGGCGGCAGGTCCGCAGGCTTCGGCGGATTGCGGGGCGACCTGCATGAAGATCGATCCGGCAGCGCAGACGTGGCTGAAGGTGAATCCGAACGGCTATGAGCTGATGATCGCAGACGAAATTTTTCGCGGCCGATACCGGACGAGCTTTGAGCATCCCGAGGCTGCGCCGGCGAACAAGCCGGAGGAGTACAAGTTCAGTTTGCACGCAGCCGACCATGTGTTTCTGAAGGGGCACCGGATCATGGTGCAGGTGCAGAGCTCGTGGTTTCCGCTGTACGACCGGAATCCGCAGACGTTTGTGCCGAATATCATGACGGCGCAGCCGGGGGATTACCAGGCGGCGGAGCAGCGGATTTATGCAGGGTCGAAGGTGGAGTTGCCGGAGCCGTAAGCCACAGGCCCCGGGCCCAGAAGGATTCTTGACCCGTGGGGCGCCGAGGCGCGCGCGGGGCGGGGGTCGGGTACACTTTTAACAAATCCCACAATGTACACAATATTGGGAAAAGGTTTACTCTAGGGAACGCGGCGGAAGGCCCGGAGCCGAACCGCGCGGACGAGGTTGAAATGCAGGATTGGACACGCAGACGATTTCTGACGGGCGCGGCCGTTGCCGGCGGCGCAGCCCTGTTGCCACTGGGCGCGCAGGCAGCGCAGAAGAAGAAGGCGGCGCAGGCGGCCGGTGCAGGCGCAGCAGAGGCGGCGGGCGATGTGGACACCGCCAACCAGAGCCTGACGGAAGCCAGCGTGGCCAAAGTGCAGCAGTGGCAGGCCATGCCCTTCCCCATGCCGCAGGTGCGGCTGCTGCCCTCGTTCTTCAAAGACACGATGGAGCTGAACCGGAGCTGGCTCTACTCGCTGCCCAACGAGCGGTTGGCCTATAACTTTCGCGTGACGGCGGGCATTCCGACCGATGCCGATCCGCTGGGCGGCTGGGAAGCTCCCGACTGCGAGCTGCGCGGGCACTACGTGGGGCACTACATGTCGTCGTGCGCCCTGATGCATGCGAGCACCGGCGACAAGTTCATTGCGGCCAAAGGGCAGGAGCTGGTGGCGATGCTGGCCGAGTGCCAGCAGAAAGACGGCTACCTCGGCGCGTATCCCACCACGTTCTACGACAAGCTGCGGAATCACCAGCGGGTGTGGGCGCCGTTTTACACGTATCACAAGATCATGGCCGGGCTGATCGACATGTACGAGCACACCGGCGACAAGCAGGCTCTCGACATGGCCACGCGCATGGCCGACTGGGCCGACGATTACTCGAAGAGCTTCCAGCCGGACGACTGGCAGCGGGTGCTGCTGGTGGAGCAGGGCGGCATGATGGAATCGGCGTACAACCTGTACGCGATCACGGGGAACACGAGGTACCGCGATCTGGCGGTGCGCTTCGAGCACCACAAGATTCTCGATCCGCTGGCGGCGAACCAGGATCACCTGGACAACAACCATGCGAACACGAATATCCCGAAGATCATTGGCGCGGCGCGCGGCTATGAGCTGACGGCAGAGCCGCGGCTGAAGGACATCAGCGAGAATTTCTATCGCATCGTGACCGAGCACCATGTGTACTGCACCGGCGGCACGAGCGACGGCGAAATGTGGCACGCGCCGGACGCGATTGCGAGCCAGCTGGGCCCGGCGGCCGAAGAGTGCTGTTGCAGCTACAACATGATGAAGCTGTCGCGTCACCTGTACGGGTGGAATCCCAACCCGGCGTTCTTCGACTACTACGAGCGCCTGCTTTACAACGTGCGCTACGGCACGCAGGACCGCAACGGGATGCTGATGTACTACGTCCCGCTGCAGCCGGGCGAGTACAAGACGTTTGGCACACCGTTCGACGCGTTCTGGTGCTGCACGGGTACGGGCTCAGAGGAATACTCGAAGCTGCAGGACTCGATCTACTTCCACGACGATCACGGCGTGTACGTGAACCTGTACATACCGTCGACGCTCGACTGGAAAGAGCGCGGGATGAAGTTGCGGATGACGACGAAGTTTCCGCACGAAGAGACGATCACCCTGGCGGTGGACAATCCGCCGACGAGCGGGACCGAGATCCGGCTGCGCGTGCCCTACTGGGCGACGCAGGGCGTAGCGGTGCGCATCAACGGCGAGGCGCAGACAGTAACGCCGACGCCGACGAGCTACATCACGCTGACCCACGACTGGAAGGCGGGCGACAAAGTCGAGCTGGATCTGCCGCTCACGCTGCACGTGGCGCAGGCCAACGACGATGCGACGGTACAGGCGGCGATGTACGGGCCGCTGGTGCTGGCGGCGCTGCTGGGCACGGAAGGGCTGACGATTTCGCGGATCAACGGACCGTCGGGGCCGTTTGGAGACGATGGCTATCCGATGCCGGAGATCGATTTGCGGCAAAGGCGCGGGCAGC
>DATJTG010000155.1:0-4169 GCA_035503555.1 Acidobacteriaceae bacterium
CGAAGAGATTTTGGAGTACCGCCGGGCGGTGGACGCGGCCATGGAAGAGCTGACCGCGGGCGATCTGCCGGAGGAAGCCCGGACGCGCATCGTGCTCGGGCTGCACCATGAGGAACAGCACCAGGAACTGCTGCTGACCGACGTCAAGCACGCGTTCTGGACGAATCCGCTGCATCCGGCTTATGCCGCGGGAGCTTTGCCGCCGAGCGTCAAGGCAATTCCGGCGGAAGGGGTGGAGTTTCAGGGCGGCGTGGTCGAGATCGGCCACGCGGGCAGCGATTTCTGCTTCGATAATGAAACGCCGCGGCACCGCGTGTATCTCGAGCCGTTCCGCCTGGCATCGCGACCGGTGACGTGCGGTGAGTATCTCGCATTCATGCAGGACGGCGGCTACTCCCGGCCGGAGCTGTGGCTGAGCGAGGGCTGGACGACGGTGCAGAACGAGCGCTGGGAGGCTCCCCTGTACTGGCGGCGCGACGAAGCAGGCTCGCCGTGGCAGGTGTTCACGCTGCGTGGGCTGGTTGAGCTCGAGGATCTGCTGGCGACGCCGGTGTGCCACATCAGCTACCTGGAGGCCGATGCCTACGCTCGGTGGGCTGGACGGCAGTTGCCGACGGAAGCCGAGTGGGAAACGGCGGCCGCGACGCTGCCGGTGCGCGGGAATCTGCTCGACCGTGGATTGGAGCAGGGCGCGCTGCATCCGGCGGCCGCAGAGCGCGAGCCGGGGCTGCAGCAGATGTTCGGCGACGTGTGGGAGTGGACGGCCAGCGCGTACCTTGGGTATCCGGGGTATCGTCCGCTGCCCGGCGCTTTGGGCGAGTACAACGGAAAGTTCATGTGCAATCAGATGGTGCTGCGCGGAGGATCGGTGGCGACGCCGGCCTCGCATATTCGCGCCAGCTATCGTAATTTCTTCCAGCCCGCGACTCGCTGGCAGTTCTCCGGCGTTCGCCTGGCCGAACACTGAAGCAGCGCGGAGGCGCATTCCCCCTGATGCACGCTCTTTCAACGATCCCCTGTCTTCCTGCAGCGGCGGAAACTCCGCTGGGCGCCGAGGTCTATCGCGGCCTGACCTCGACGCCAAAAACTTTGTCGCCCTGGCTCTTTTACGATCAGCGCGGTTCGGAATTGTTTGAGGCGATCACCGAACTGCCGGAGTACTACCTGACCCGCACCGAGCGAGCCATTTTTGCCGAGCACGGCGACGCGATGCTGGCGGCCGCCGGCGCGCGGGAACTGGCCGTGATCGAACTGGGCGCCGGCACCGCGGCCAAGACCGGTGTGTTGCTGGAGGCGGCGACGCGTCACTGCGCATGCGTGACCTACTTCCCCATCGACATTTCGGCAACGGCGTTGAACGAAGCGAAGCGGAACATCGGCGCGTGCGCTCCGCAGGTGAGCGTGGAAGCATGCGTCGCCGACTACACCGAAGACATGAGCGCGGTTCCGGCGACGAAAGCGCGGCGGCTGGTGCTTTACATCGGTTCGAGCATCGGGAACTTCGAACCCACCGAAGCGGGCCGCCTGCTGCGCAACCTGCGGCGACGGCTCGCGCCGGGCGATCTGCTATTGCTGGGCGTCGATCACCGGAAAGAGCGCAGCGTACTGCTGTGCGCCTACAACGACGCGGCCGGCGTAACGGCGGAGTTCAACCGCAACGCGCTATGGCGGGTGAATCGCGAACTGGGCGGAGGGTTTCGTCCGGGACTGTTCCGGCATCGCGCGATGTGGAACGAGCGCGAGTCGAGGATCGAGATGCATCTGGAAAGCCTGATCACGCAGACGGTGCCGATTCGCGACCTGGGCCTGTCGGTGGATTTCAGGCGCGGGGAGAGCATTCACACCGAAAACAGTTACAAATTCACGCCAGAGACGGCGGGGCGGATGCTGGAACGCGGCGGCTTCACGGTGCGGCAGAGCTGGACGGACGAGAAGCGGTGGTTTGGCGTGTATCTGGCGGAGGCGGCGTAGAACCAGCGGTCAGGGTACAGCGTTCAGGGATCGCCAGGCGGGCTATAATTCCGGCCATGCCTGCCTGGGTCTCCATCGGGAAGGGGAAGAAGCCCGGCAACCCGAGAATGGTGGCCGTCAACCTGCGCCTGATGATTTTTCTATGGGCCGTGATTTTCTTCAATCTGGGAAACACGGCGAGCGTGATTGCGCGTGAAACCGCGCGACACGATCCCAATCATCTGAAGAACCTGGAGATGCTGACGCTGCTTGTCGGCTCGGCGGCAGTGTTTGCCATCGGCCTGTCGATTCACATTTCCATTCAGCGCCTGCTGCGTGCCGCCGATTCGGAATGAATGAATGGACGCGGAATGCCTGCGCGCCTTCCTCCTGACGCTGCCCGACGTCGCCGAGACGATGCAGTGGGGCGATAACCTCGTCTACTGGGCGGGCGATAAAGCCATTGGCGGAAAAATGTTTGCGCTGGTCAGCCTGCATCCCGATCACGGCGGGGTGCTGTCGTTTGCGGCAGGGCCGGAGGGATTTGCGGAACTGGTTGAGCGCGAGGGCGTCTTCCCTGCTCCGTATCTGGCGCGCGCGCACTGGGTCGCCGTGGAACGATGGGATACGCTCACTTTTTCTGAACTGAAGACCCTGCTGGCACGGGCGCGAGAAATCGTCTATTCCAGGCTGCCGAAGCGAACGCGCGATGTGCTGGCCATGGCTCCATCGGCGAAAAAGAAGCTGATCGCAGAACGAAAGAAGACGGCGGCGGTGCGAGGCCAGAGCCGCTGATTCAGCGACTGCCGGCGGAGGCCATCAGGGCAGCGCGCTTGTCTTCGGTCATCGCGCCGGAAGCGCGCCACAGAATGTGTCCCTGGCGATCGACGAGCAGTACAACGATCTGCTTTTCGTTGGGGATATCAAGGTCTTTGAGAAACTTCTGCCGGTCAACAAAAAGGGGCACGATCCAGTGCCACGCGACGGGATCGGTTTCGTCGCTGCGCATCGACGAGGTTTCCCACCAGCGAAAGACGAAATTCTCGCGCTCGGCGACGGGAAGCTGGTAATAGCGGAACTGAAAGTTGGAGTGCTGCAGCGCCTGAGCTGTGGGCATCCACGAATCCACGTCTTTTTTCTGTTCGAGCGCGAACGAGAGGATGAGGAAGTCGGTCTGGCCCTCCAAGCCGCTGGGCAGGATGACCTTCTGCTTGTCGAGGCTCCAGGAGGTAACGGAGGGGAACTCCGCGGGCTTCGGGGCCTGCGATGCGGGAGCCGGAAGCGCAAAGCCAAACGCGAGCGCAAGGAAACAAACCATGCGGTCGCCCACGAACACCGGTTTTGGAGGGAAACCCATGCAGGAAACTGAACGAATCCTATCACGCAGTTCATAAGAGACCCGTTGCCGATGCGGGCACAGGTTCCGACGGTAACGTCGACGCGCGCCCCGGACGGGGCGCGCAGTATCATAGAGGGTGATGACCCAGCATCCCTTCCAGACCGACGACCCCCGCCTGACGCCGATCGCCGCAAAAGTGTTGGCGGGCGAGCGCCTAAGCAACGACGAAGGTCTGGCGCTGTATCGTTCGGCCGACATTCTGGCTGTGGGCTGGCTGGCCAATCACGTGCGCGAGCGGATGCACGGCGATGTGACGTACTTCAACGTGAACCGGCATATCAATCCGACGAATGTGTGTGTGGCCGCGTGCCGGCTCTGCGCGTTCGGGCGCGCGAAAGGCGCGGACGGCGCCTACACGATGGCGCTGGAGCAGGCGTGGGAGACGGCAGCCTCGGGCTACAGCGAAGCGGTGACCGAATTTCACATCGTCGGCGGACTGCATCCGGATCTGCCGTTCGAATATTTTCTCGACCTGGTGCGCGGGCTGAAAGAGCGATTCCCGCAGGTGCACATCAAGGCGTTCACGATGGTCGAGGTCGCGTTTCTGGCGAAGCGCGCGAAGCTCACGATTCCGCAGACGCTGGGGAAGCTGAAGGAAGCGGGCGTCGATTCCCTGCCCGGCGGCGGCGCGGAGATTTTCGCGGATCGCGTGCGGCACATCATCTGCGACCACAAAATCGACGGCGGCGAGTGGCTGGAGACGGCGCGGGCCGCGCACACTCTGGGCCTGAAGTCGAACGCGACCATGCTCTACGGACACATCGAGAACGACGAGGACCGCGTCGATCACCTGCTGAAGCTGCGCGCGCTGCAGGACGAT
>DATJTG010000156.1:0-9795 GCA_035503555.1 Acidobacteriaceae bacterium
CGCGGACCCGCGGCGGAATCGCTTCCGCTGTGTCTTTCAAACGCCAGGAGACGCCACAAATATTTGAAGGTGATGGATTTAGCCGGAACACGCCATTGGCTGAAACAGATTGCCAAAGAGATTCTGGCGGAGAGAGAGGGATTCGAACCCTCGATAGAGCTTTTCAACCCTATAACGGTTTAGCAAACCGCCGCCTTCAGCCTCTCGGCCATCTCTCCGGCGCGGATGTCGCCAGTATATAGGAAGACGCCGCCGTGCATCGATCCATCAATCCCGCAGGCAGGGAAGAAGCATAGAGCCGATTCCCGGCATCCCACTATCGATAGACGTTCGGGAACATTCATTTCGAGAGGTATGCATGAAGACAACCATTGGGGAAAATGCGGACGATCGGATCGTTGTGGGCTACTTTGCGAACGGGTCGGATGCGTCCCGCGCCGTCAGCGAACTGATCGACGAGGGCTTTCGCCCCTTCGAAATCGGCGCCGCCTACTGCACGTCCGGCACAGCGATGGAAGTGACGGACGGCGGGCGTTCGCGGCCGTTCTCCGAGAACCCAGCCACTTCAGGTTCCGTTGGCGGTCCGGCTTCGCACGACGAGGCCGTTACTCCCGCGGGTCTGGCACCGGGAGCCGGCGCCACATTCCCGGCGCCTGCAAAACCAGGTCCGATCCCTGGCGGAGAGATTCCATTCAGCCTGCCGCATGACCTGCCGCGCGAGATTCCGAGCATGCTTCCGCATGAATCGGAGATCCAGCGTGGGCCTGTGTCCTCCACCGTTTCTGCTCGTTCCGAGGCCGAGTCGGCAGAAACCATGCAGGCGCATCAGGCACGGCGCGAACACATGCGCCGAGTCTTCGACGACACGTCGGAGGGTTCCGCCACGAGGAAGAGCTCCGCAATGAAGTTCGGCACCGGAGAAGGACACCTGTTCCCCGATTATGACTACTCCGAACCGACGTTTGAGAATTCGTTCGTCGGCATGGGGCTCACTTCTCGCGATGCCCGCGGTTTGAGCAGCGAATTGGGCCGCGGCGGCGCGATTGTTTCGGTCGCATCCACCAGCCGCGCCTCGCTGGCCGAGGGCATTCTCGAGCGGAATCACGGCGTCATCCGGTTTGAATCGCTGACCGGCAGAGCCGGAGCCAGCGAAGGCATGCGCGTGGAAATCTACGGGCGGATGCGGAAATACTACCGTCCCGAAGAAAACATTCGCCGTAAGGCGTCCTGAACGAAGAGCCGCTGGTCACGTCTAACAAAACGCCACCGGAAGACCGGTGGCGTTTTTGCTTTCCACGCAGGGCAAAGCACGATAGATTCGGATATTCGGTCTTTTGCAATCGCGCCTCCGCCAGAAGCTGTGTGCGGAACCCAGTCGAGAGGTGAACCAAGATCCAGAAGGGCACGCCAATGCGTCGCGGAATGCGCCTGCTTCCGCTTGCAGCAGCCACGTACTTTATGGTTTCCGGCGGCCCTTACGGCATCGAAGACATCCTCAGCGCGGGTTATCTCTGGGGCCTGATCATTCTGCTGGCGCTGCCCCTGTTGTGGAGTCTGCCCACCGCCCTCATGATTGGCGAGCTGGCCAGCGCGCTACCGGAAGAGGGCGGCTTCTACGTCTGGGTGCGCCGAGCGCTCGGGCCGTTCTGGGGATACCAGGAAGCGTGGCTTTCGCTGGCCGCCAGCATCTTCGACATGGCCATTTATCCCACGCTGTTCCTGCTCTACCTGCGCCAGCTTGCGCCCGCGTGGACTGTGGGCTGGCATGGCTTTGCGTGGGAGCTTGGCCTTATCGCCGTATGCGTACTGTGGAACCTGCTTGGCGCACCGGCCGTCGGTGATGGCTCCGTGGGCCTGTGCCTCGTGCTGCTGGTGCCCTTTGTGGTGCTGGTGGGTTATGCCTGCTGGAGCGGTGCGCGTATGGCGCACGGAGGGATGTGGGCCGGCCCAGCGGACCACGCCGGGCTGAGCACTGCGATCCTTGTCGCGATGTGGAACTACATGGGATGGGATAACGCGTCGACCGTGGCGCGCGAAGTGGATCATCCGCAACGGAATTATCCGCGCGCAATGCTGCTCAGCGCCGGCATTGTCGCACTCACCTACGTTGTTCCGCTGGCGGCAATGGCCTGGGCGCGCGTTCCCGTCGGTCAGTTCAGCACCGGCTCGTGGGCCGTCGTAGCGCGAACGATGGTCGGCGCGTGGCTGGGGGCGGCGATCGTAATCGGAGGTGCGCTGACCTCGCTGGGCATGTTCAATGCGCTCACCATGTCGTACGCGCGCGTGCCGATGGCAGTTGCCGGAGACGGCCTGCTGCTGCCGGCCCTGGGGCGCACGAACCAGCGCGGCGTGCCGTGGGTTGCGGTGCTGGCCTGCGCCGTGGCGTGGGCGCTGGCGCTCCCGCTCAGCTTCGAGCGGCTCATATCGCTCGACCTGATCCTTTACGGCTCCAGCCTCATGCTGGAATTCGTCGCGCTGGTGGTGCTGCGCGTGCGCGAGCCGAACCTGGCGCGGCCCTTCCGCGCGGGCAGCCTGGCCGCCGCCTGCGCCATCGCCGCAGTACCCTCGGCGCTCATTCTCTACGCGATGTTTGTTTCCCGGCACGAGCGCATGGGACACATGCCCGCGCTCGCACTCGGCGCGCTCATCGCAGCCTTCGGTCCTGTTTCGTATTGGGCATCGCGAACGGCGTGGCTGCGGCCAGCCGATGCGGTGGCCGCAGGTGACTGAGAGGCGCGGTTACATTTTCGCTCCGGCCTCGATCAGCTTTTTTTCCTTGTTTTCTTTGTAAGCGCGGGCCGCGTTCACCACGCTCTCGCGGGCGTGCGAAGCGTTTTGCCAGCCCTTGATCTCGACGCGCTTGCCTTCCAGATCTTTGTAGATCGAGAAGAAATGCGTGATTTCCTTCAGCACGTGCGGATAGATCTCCGAGTAGTTCCACACATCGGTGTAGCGCGGATTTTTGCTGCCCACGGCCAACACTTTTTCGTCGAGGATGCCCTGGTCGAGCATCTTTAGCAGGCCGATCGGCCGCACCTGCATCACGCAGCCCGGAAAGCTGGGCGCGTCCACGAGCACCAGCACGTCGAGCGGATCACCGTCGTCGCTCAGCGTCGATGGAACAAAGCCATAATCGCCGGGATAGTGCACCGGGGAATACAGGTTGCGGTCGAGCCGGAAGACGTGGAGTTCCTTATCGTATTCGTATTTGTTGATGCCCTCCGCCGGAATTTCGATGACGACGTTGAAGGTCTCGGGCGCTTTTTCGCCCACAGGCAGCTCGAGGTAATTAATCATGACGGTCTCGGTCTCTCTTTAGATGAAGGATGCGCAGAAAGGGTCGTGGATGCGTGGAGAAATGCGCCTCCATTTATAATCGGGCACAATGAAGGCCCATGTCTACGTCACGCTGAAAAAGACGGTCCTCGACCCGCAGGGGCAGGCGATCCACAACGCGCTTCGCAAGATGCGTTATGCCGGCATCGCAGACGTGCGCCAGGGGAAGCATTTTGAGCTGACCCTCGACGACGGCATTGCGGAAACTGCCGCGCGCGCCGAAGTGGAGCGCATCGCCCGCGAAGTGCTGACCAATCCGGTCATCGAGGAGTTCACTTTCCGCATCGAGTAGTGCTCCGGCCCCCCCGCCGGAAGTAGTCCATTTGCATGCCTGGGGTACGCTAAATCTATGTGCGGGATTGTCGGCTACGTTGGTAAAACGAAAGACGTCGTCCCCGTGATCATCGAGGGGTTGCGCCGCCTTGAGTATCGCGGCTATGACTCGGCAGGCATCGCCGTCGGCGGCCATGGCGACGGTCTCGAGCTGCGCCGCGCTCCCGGCAAACTGCGCCGTCTGGAAGAAGTGCTGAAAGACCATCCGATCGATGGAACCTGGGGCATCGGCCACACGCGCTGGGCCACGCACGGCCGCCCCACGGAAGAGAACGCGCATCCGCACCGCGACTGCACGGGGCGCATCGTCGTCGTCCATAACGGCATCGTGGAGAATTACCTGACTCTGAAAGCCGAACTGATCGGTCAGGGGCACAAATTTGTTACCGAGACGGATACAGAAATCATCGCGCACCTGATCGAGCAGGAGCATTCCGCGGCGCAGAGAGGCGGAGAAAAGCTGCCGTTGGAAGATGCCGTGCGCCGCGCCGTGCGCCGGCTTACGGGAGCCTTTGCGATCAGCGTTCTCTCAGCCGACGATCCCGACAAGATTGTCGCCGCGCGCAACGGGCCTCCCGCGGTCGTTGGCGTGGGCGACGGCGAATACTTTGTCGCGTCCGATGTTCCGGGAATCCTGCATCACACGCGCAGGCTCTACTTCCTCGCCGATGGCGATATGGCCGTGCTCACGCCAGCAGGCGTTACCCTGACCGACTTCGATGGCAAGCCGGTCCAGCGCGAGCTGCATCATATCCACTGGGATCCGATCCAGGCGGAGAAGGGCGGCTACAAGCACTTCATGCTCAAGGAAATCTTTGAGCAGCCGCAGGCCATCCGCGACACCACGCTCGGCCGTCTTTCGCTCGACACCGGCAAAGTCTTCCTCGCTGAGATGAAGATCGACGATGAGACCTTCCGCAAGGGGCGCAACATACATATTGCCGCGTGCGGGACGAGCTGGCATGCCGCGACCGCCGGCAAATTCATGATCGAGCGTCTGGCGCGCATGCCCGTGGAGGTCGACTACGCCAGCGAATTCCGCTATCGCGATCCCATCGTCGACGAGCGCACCATCGGCTTGCTTATCACACAATCAGGCGAAACGGCCGACACGCTTGCCGCGCAGCGCGAGATGATCGCCAAGGGCGCGCCCACGGTTGCAGTGTGCAATGTGGTCGGGTCGATGGTGACGCGCGAGGCGCACGGCACTATTTATACGCATGCCGGCCCCGAAATCGGCGTCGCCTCCACGAAGGCTTTCACGTCGCAGCTCGTCGCACTGTTTCTTTTTGCAGTGCATCTCGCGCAGGTGCGGGGCACGATTTCCAGCAATGAAAGCCGCGCTCTGCTCGACGCTCTGACCCTGCTGCCCGGCAAAATCGAGGATATCCTTCGGACCTGCGATAGTCCGTGCGAACCCCTCGCACGGCAGTACTCGACCGCGCGCGATTTCCTGTTCCTCGGCCGCGGCATTCACTATCCGATAGCGCTCGAAGGCGCGCTTAAGCTGAAAGAGATCTCCTACATACACGCCGAAGGCTACCCGGCGGGCGAAATGAAGCACGGCCCCAATGCGCTCATCGACGAAACGTTGCCGGTAGTGGTTCTCGCTACGAAGGATGAGAGCAATCTGGACTCGGTGCTCCGCTACGAAAAGACGCTGTCGAACATCCAGGAAGTTACGGCGCGCTCCGGGAAAGTGATCGCCGTCGCGATACAGGGGGATGAGCATATCGGGCAGCTCGTCGATCATGTGCTCTTCGTGCCGCCCGCACCGGAGTTGCTGCTGCCGGTCCTCGAGGTCATCCCGCTGCAGCTGCTCGCTTACCACATCGCTGTCCGCCGGGGCTGCGACGTCGATCAGCCTCGCAACCTGGCCAAATCCGTTACCGTCGAGTAAGCGCGGTCCCATGGGCTGCTGCCGCCGTTGCGGGCACGCTCCGCAGCCTGCGGACCGGCAGCACCGCAAATCACAGAAAGGGCGTCGCACGGAAAAGAGCGGCGCCCTCAGGGTTGTAGAGGCATCGCGAGTGACTTCGGATGCCTCTGGGTGGCTCACCAGCCTCCGGCTGCTGCCTGCAGGGTGGCCGACAGAACAAATGAGAAGCTGGTTTGATCGGTGTTGGTGAGGGTAATGCTGCGCAGGGCCCGATGCGGATCGAGCGCATACGTGTAGGAGTAGAGGTTGCAGGTGGCTCCATTCAGAGTGCCATCGCTGTTGATGCGATTGATGCCCCCCACGGCAATGCTCTCGTTCGCGTTCTGGCCGAAACTGCACCAGTCGCTGAGTGTCTGGCTAAAGGTCTCGCTGGTTCCGTTGGTGTAGCTCACGGTGACAGCTGCAGTGTGGCTGCCCTGCACGCCGGTGCCGAGTAGGGTCATGGTGGTGTAAGGCCGCTGGCTTTCCCGTGGCAGTTGTACGGTCGCCCCACGGCCGGTAGGCAGCGATACGGCATCCGCGAGGCAGTTCGTGGTGCAATCGGCTGTGTTGACCGGACCCAGGGCGTAAAGGCCACCTTTGACGATCAGGTGCGGGATGGGAGCAGAGGCAATGCCGAGCTGCTGCGCGGAATAAGCATCGGAGCACCCATCGGGTAGCGTGCAGCCGTCTCCGCCGCCGTCCATGCCGCCAGTGGCGGAGAAGGTGATGCCGTTGTTAAAGATGGCCCCCGTGTTAAAGACGCGGCCCAGGGTCACCGGCAGTTCGAAATTCTGCCGCGTCAGAGTTGCGGCTAGCACCACCACATTGGGATCGTTGGGTAGGGTCACGCTCCTGACGGCCTTGCGGCTGTCGAGCGTGAAGACATAGGCGTACAAGTTGAAGGGGCGATTGTCTTTCTCGCCATTGGCGAGATCGCGATAGGGCATGACCACCGCGAAGCTCTCGTTGTTGTTGTATTGCGGCGCGAACCAGTCGCTGAAGCTCTGCGTGAAGGTCGACGTCGTGCCGTCGTCGTACGCGACGGTAATGGACTGCGCAGACTGGTCTCCGTTGTAACCGGTCGCCAGCAGCTGCAGGGTTGCGTAGTGCCCGCGCGGCAGCGCGATGGTCTGGCCCGAACCGCTGACAGCATCCAGCTTATTCGCAGGGCCGAAACTGAACTGCACATCGTTGAGAATGCGGTGCGGCGTGAGCAGATTCGCGGAGTAGGCGTCGCCCAACCCGTCGAGCCCACTGGTCGTGATCGTGGAGCCATCGGTATAGATCGCGTAGGTGTTGTAAGCGGAGGAGAGGTTCACGGGCCATCCGCTTCCCCAGTTCCCGATCGCCGCGCTCACGGCAACGCTGACCGATGCGGCGCTCTGTTGAATATCTCCAGAGGTTGCGTTGAAGGTGAGAGGTACGGAGGGCCCGGTGGGCGTGGTGCTGCGTGCGGTCAGCGTCAACGTGCTGCTGCTGGTGGTATCCGCGGGGCGAATGGTTGCCGCCGCGCCGCTCGGCAGACCCTCGACGGAAGAGAAACGCACCCTGCCGTCGAAGCCATTCTGCGGCGTTACCGTGAGCGTGGAGGTGGCCGTTCCGCTCTGATTGAGATAGAGGGCGCTCGGCGAAGCAGAGAGCGAGAAGGTGGGCAGCGCGAGCGTAACGTAGGCAGGCTGCGTCTCCACGCCCCCTGCGCTGTCACCGGTGATGGCAACCGTGAAAGTTCCACCCGGCCCGGAACCGCTGAGCGTGACGGTCAGTGTCGCGGTATCGGATCCGGAAATTGTGGTTGGGCTGACGGAGGCGGTGATGCCGGAAGGCGATCCGAGGACGTTTGCGGTTAGATTCACAGAGCCGCTGAAGCCATTTCCGGAACTGAGCTGGACCGTGCTGCTGGCGCTGGAAGATCCAGCCGGAATGCTGAGAGTCGATGGTGACGCCGATATGGCAAAGTAAGGTGCGGTGGCTGCAGGCGTGAGGCTGGTGATCATAGCCTGGCCGTTGGGGCTGCCCCAACCGGTTACGAGGTCGTAGCCGGTGACCGCGTCGTACTGCTGGCCATATCCGTTCGCGTTGCTGCCGCTGGTGATGTCGTGGAAATAGTTGTCGTAGTTCGAGCTTGTGCCCAGAGAGTAGAGCTGCGGATTCACGAAGGTGGCGGAAGGCGCATTGCTGTTGGCGGCCTGCTCGTTGACGAGAGCCATGAATCCGGCCCAGCGCGGTGTGGAGAGGCTCGTGCCTCCTATGCCGCCCTGGCAGCTGCCGTTGGCGCACCACCAGTTGTCACAGTCGGCCTCGGCAGAAACATCGGGAATGTTACGCAGCGTGGAGGACCCGTCGTTGGAAGAATTCACGACGCCCGGCACTTGCTGATACGAAGGAATTGCAAAGCCGTTGGTGCTGTAGCCGCCGCTGCTGCCGCCGGTGGGATTGGCGCAGGCGAGCACGGGATTGGTTCCACCCCAGGCGATTTCCGACTGCCAGGTTCCGCCGGGGCCACTCGTGGTGATGTGCGTCCTCCAACAGCCGTGATGTACGGGTCGTCGGCGGGATAAAACGCGGGATTGCAGTCGCTGCCACTGCATCCGGGCAACGAGTAGGCGCCGCTGTCGCCGCTGGCGACGAACAGGTTTTGTCCCTGCGCCGCGAACTCCTCGAAGATCGGCTCGTCGGCGGTGGGATCAGCGGGCAGCCAGCCCACCGAAGCGCTGAGCTGTTTCGCGATGTTGTCCGTGGCCATCTGCGTGAAGGTGTCAACGTCGTTCGAAGCCTCATACTCGATGACCGCGTTAATCCCCGGCGCCATCGAGTAGGACTGCACGATATCGGCGACAGGCTCGCCATCGTTGCACGAACTGGGGCAGGACGTGTCATAGCCGTCGATCGAATCGGTAACGACCACGCTGGGATTGAATGCCTGGCCGATGGAACTGAAGTAGGCTTCGACGTCGCTCATGTTGAAGTTGAGGCCGAAGATGCCGATGGTCTGGCCGGCGCCGGTAAGCGCGGTTCCTCCGTAGTAGGCGGCCCGCATATCGCTGCCGAGGTACTGGCCGCTCGGGCCAGAGCCGGTTTGATCGGTGCGCACCGCTCCTTTGGGAGCGAAGCGCGTGAGCGGGCGGGGCGGGGAATAGTCGTCGAGGCCGGCGATATGCCAGAGATGCACGCTCAGGCCGGCTGTCGGCTCCTGATCTACGGCGTAAAAAGTGCGGTGCTCGGTGGGGTGCTGATAGACGCCCATCGTGACGTGGAAGGCTCGTTGAATGCTAGCCACCGAAGCGCGCACATCGATGACCATGCGGTTTGGAGTGGTTCGCGTAACCGTCATGCCGTTTGCCTCGGCGAATCGAACGACCGCGTCGACGTCAGATTGCGCGGGCCCGAACCGATCGGTGAACTGCTGTACCGAGAGGTAGTGGAGATACGAGGGGCTCGCGGGATTGCGCAGGTCGCTGAGCAGCGCGTTGAGCGCGGCCTGATTGCGCAACGGCAACATGATGGCCAGCCGCAACACGCGATCGGGAGGCAACTGGCCAACGCGGGGTGCGCGGCCGTTCATTACCACATCGCGGGTATGGCGGGTGAGCAGGCGCTGTGGAGCCTGCGCGAACGAAGCTGGGAGCAACAACATTGCGGCGAAGGCTGCCACGAACACCAGCCAACGGGGGATGCTGCCTGAGTGGGTCATGGAATTGCTTCCTTTGCGATAGAGGTGGTCGATCACGGGCCCCGAAAAATGTACGGCCCCGCGCTGGGCAACAAAGTGAACGGGGGCAGACAGCAAGAGGGAACGGTACTGCTGCTAACGGCTGCGTTATCGTGCGAGAATTCGAATCGAGCCGGAGTTCGCGGACAGATGGCTGTATCCCGGCGTGGTAACGTTACCAACGATTGGCGAGATTGGCAACCGGACGGACCCGAAGCGAGCGCAAAGCGCTCTGCGCGTGATGCCAGGAATTCGGGCCAGAGGTTCGCTTCATCCGCTGAAGGGTACCGCTGCTCGCCGGATTCGGCCCGGGGCCTGACAGCGCGGCCGATCTGCAGGGTGACAGTTCCTGTTCCCCCCTTGACACGATGGCGGATTCGGGACTAAAAGTGCTCAATACGAAACTAGAAGAAATAAATCAATGTTTCGTATGCAATCCCTTGGAGGCTTCATGCGCAAGCTCTGCTTTCTCGCGTTCGCGGGTCTGCTGGCGACG
>DATJTG010000157.1:0-7436 GCA_035503555.1 Acidobacteriaceae bacterium
ATCGCCACGCCGCTCGCCGGCCCTGTCGAGGCGACAGTCAGCACGTACTTCGTCGGAGGCGGAGGCGGCGACACCCCGCCCCCCGACGAACCGCATCCGGACGCCGGCGCCATGAGCCCCATCGCCGCCAGACCAGCCAGCAGCCCTGCGATGCTCAAGCCTGGTCGTTCTTTGCCCTGCAATCCCGCTCTCCGAATCACTCGAATTCTACCGCCCCGGTCTCGCCATTCCCGTGACGGCAAAGCCTGTCTCCGCCCCATATTGGCACTTTCGTACCGCCCGGAATCACGGCTTCCAGATCCCAGCCCCCCGGCTTCCCACGCCCCGCATCCCCGTATTCACCTTGGTGCACCGGACTGGCGGACCCGCACCGAAGCCGCTACGCTCAAACCAGACGAGCCCTCCCCTGCGTATTCCACCGCGACTGTCGCGGCTGGGGCGGGTTCATACGCCTGGATACGGGTCTGACCTTCGTGTCTCTACCGGGCGAGGAGTGATCACAATGACGAAATCTAAGGGAATCTCGACCAGCCGACTCTTCCTTCTGGCCGCGCTTTGCGGCGCGCTCCCGGCTCCCGCTCTGCTGGCCCAGTCTGCGCAGAGCGTTCCGCCGCCTGCTCCTCAGACCCAGCAAAGCCAGCCCAATCAGGATCAGTACACCGGCGTATCCCATCCTCCGCCGGAATCGAGCATTCAGGCCGATGAGGACCTGTCGCAGCCGGCTCCCCCTCCGCCTCCGGCGCCGAAGCCTTCGGCCGCCGTGCCGATTACGCCCGCCGCACCGCCTCCCGCCGTAGCCCCAGTTCCCGCGCCGCCTCCGCCGGTCGCCACATCGCGCACCGCGAGCGGCGAGTATGCCGGCGAAGTGGACAACACCGACGATGGCATCGTGACCATCATTCCGGCGCCCGGCTCAGCCATGCTGCAGCCCCGCCCGTCCGCTGTAACCTCCGACGACGGCATCGTGGCCGATGTCCCCTACAATCCTTACGACCTGCGCGAAGGCACCAACATCACCGTCCGCCTCAGCCAGGACCTCTCTACCAGCGAAACTCAGCCTGGAACGGCCTTCCACGCTTCGGTGCTCAGGGATGTCTATAGCGACGGCAAAGTGATCATCCCCGCTGGCTCGGAAATGCGCGGGCGCGTCACCTACGTCTCCCAGGGACACCACCTCGGCCCCCATGCCACCATCCGTCTCCGCCCCGAAGCCGTGGTGTTGCCCGATGGCACCGCCTACCACCTCTTTGCCGAGGTGGTGGAAACCGATGCTCCAGGCACGCGCGCCGACGATGAGGGCGGCATTCAGGCGACAAATCACTATAAAAAAGACGTCATCGAAACTGGCGCCGCCGCGGGCACGGGCGCAGTCGTCGGCGGTGTCGTGGCAGGCCCCGTAGGAGCCGGCGTTGGCACGCTCGTGGGCGCGGGCGCGGCCACCACGCACATGCTCCTGCAGAATCCGCAGGCGGCGAACCTCCCGCAGGGGACGACGCTCGTCTTCAGCCTCACCCAGGCCATGAGCATTACCCCAACCAAAAACTAGCCCTCTCCATATCCTTTCGAATCAAAGACGCGGCTCTCCTCGGGGCCGCGTTATCATGTTCAGGCACTTTTTTATTCCCCGGGCCCACGCACCAACGTGGGGGTCTGCAAGGAGAGTCCCCATGCCTGCCGTGAAATCCGTCCCGCCGGACGGCACCCGCAAGAAGTCAGGCCAACCCGCCCGCCGCGCGTCTGCGGCGCACATGACGCCCGACGATTTCCGCAAGCTCGCGCTCAGCCTTCCTGATGCCGAGGAGCGCGCCCATCAGAACCACCCCGACTTCCGCGTCTCCGGCAAGATCTTCGCCACGCTTGGCTATCCCGATGAGGGCTCCGCGATGGTGAAGCTCTATCCCGCGCAGCAGCAGGCTTATGTAGCCGCCGATCCAAAGACTTTCACACCCGTCAAAGGCGCATGGGGAGCGAAAGGCTGCACCACCGTTCATCTCGATTCCGCCAACCAGGCCCGCGTCGCGGAAGCTCTGCACGCTGCGTGGCGCAACACCGCCGTCCACGAAACCCTGCGCAGCATCGAGAAAACTGAGTTGGCGAAAAAGAAGCGTTCCCGTACGAAATCTGCCGTCTGAAGGCTGCCGGGAGGCAACGAGTCTGCTGCTCGAAGCGAACATCGTCGTTCAGCGTCCTCCCGACGCCGTGTGGGCCTATTTGGGCAAGGTCGAAAACATCGCCGCCTGGGATCGCGGCGTCGCCCGCGCCGCCGTCACTTCCGATGCCTCCGCCGGCGCCGCTCTCGAATTCGACACCTACGCTCGTGCCCGCGGAGATGACGCGACCGGCGCGTGGGGCAAAATGTCTTATCGAGTCGCGCCTGCCGATTCATCGGGAAAGAGCCGAGTCCGGCTCACCAGTTCCACCGGCAATGCGCGCTTTTTCCGCTCCGCGGAGTGGCGCTTTCGCGTCGAGCCCGTGCCCGAGGGCTCCCGCGTCTTCTGTACCGCGGAATTCATCCTGCGCCGCCGCTATTTCTTCCTCGCTCCGGTCTTGCGTCTGATGACGAGCGCCATCCGCCGTGATCTCCGGCTGCTCAAGCAAAAGCTCGAAGTCACGCCATCACTGACAACTGACAACTGACAACTGAGTTAGATTTCCCTCCGCCCCTCAATCGCCCGCGCCATCGTCACCTCGTCGGCGTATTCGATGTCGCTGCCAGCTGGAACCCCGGTCGCGATCCGCGTCACCTTGACGCTGGAACCACGCAGCAAATCGGCCAGCCAGTTCGCGGTTGCCTCTCCTTCAACCGTCGGCGAGATCGCCACAATCACCTCGTCCAGCTCGCCGCGTTCCGCCCGCCCCAGTAAAGTCGACGTCCGCAGTTGCTCCGGCCCCACACCGTGCAGCGGCGACAGAGTGCCGTGCAGCACGTGAAAGACCCCGTTCCACGACCGCGTTTTCTCGATCGTCGCGATGTTCGTTGGCTCCTCCACCACGCACACCAGCCGCTGGTTCCGCGTCGGGCTCGTGCAGTAGAGGCACGGATCCACATCCGTGATGTTGTTGCAGATCGAGCAGAGCCGCAGCCGCTCCTTCACGTCGCGGATCGCCGTCGCCAGCCCCTCCGCATCCTGATCATCGGAGCGCAGGATGTGAAACGCCAGCCGCTGCGCCGACTTCGTGCCGATCCCCGGCAGCTTGCGCAGCTCCTCGATCAGCCGCGCCATGGGCTCCGCAAATCGCGATTCTCCGAACGGTGACAAGCGCTAGCCCCGTTCTGCGCCGGTTGCTGTGGCCTCGGCGGCCGCCGCGTTCGCACGCCCCGCCCGCACCGCCTGCGCCAGCTCTCCCAGCAGCGTGTACGTCTCGTCCCAGCCAATGCAGCCGTCGGTAATGCTCTGCCCATACGCCAGCTCGCGCCCCGGAACATGCTCCTGCTTGCCTGCCACCAGATTGCTCTCCAGCATCAGCCCCACGATCCGCCGGTCCCCCCCGGCAATCTGCGCCGCCACGTTGCGGCACACCGTCGGCTGCTTCCTGTGATCCTTCCCGCTGTTCGCGTGGCTGCAGTCGATCATCACCCGAGCCGGCAATCCCGCCTGCTCCAGCAGCCGGCTCGTCTCGGCCACCGACGCCGCGTCGTAGTTCACGGTCTGCCGCCCGCCCCTCAGGATGATGTGGCAATCCGCATTGCCGGACGTGAACAGGATCGCCGACTGCCCGTGCTCCGAAGTGCCTAAAAACGTGTGCGGATGCCCCGCCGATAAAATCGCCTCAATCGCGATCTGCACGTTGCCCGACGTCCCGTTTTTAAATCCCACCGGGCATGACAGCCCCGACGCCAGTTGCCGATGCCCCTGGCTCTCCGTGGTCCGCGCGCCGATTGCGCCCCAGCTCACCAGCTCCGCCACATACTGCGGCGAAATCATGTCCAGGAACTCCGTCCCCGCCGGCACGCCCATCTCCGCCAGGTCCAGCAGCAGCCGCCGCGCCAGCCGCAGCCCGTCGTTGATCCGGAACGACTCATCCAGATACGGATCGTTGATCAGGCCCTTCCAGCCCAGCGTCGTCCGCGGCTTCTCAAAATACACCCGCATCACGATGCGCAGATCCTGCGAAAACTCCGCAATCGCCTTCTTCAGCAGCCGCGCATATTCGCGCGCCGCCGCCGGATCGTGAATCGAGCACGGCCCCGCCACCACCAGCAGCCGGTGGTCGCGGCCATCGAGAATATCGACGATCTCCTGCCGTGCGTGGAACACCGTGGCCGAAGCCGCTTCCGTCACCGGCAGCTCTTCTTCCAGAAACACCGGCGGCAGCACGACCTTCGTCGAGCGGATGCGCAGATCGTTGGTGCGATAGAACATGGTCTCTTCCAAGTGTAAGCGAGCCGAGCGCCCATGCAGACCCGCGCCTATCCTCTAACCATGAGGCTGCTGGTCGCGCTCGTGCTGGCCGTCCACCTGGCGTGGATCCTCTGGGTCATCTTCGGCGCGCTCGTCACCCGCGGCCGTCCCTGGCTCACCGGCTTCCATCTGGCTTCGCTGGTCTGGGGGATCATCGTAGAGGTCGGCCCCTGGCCGTGCCCTGTCACCCTGCTCGAGCAGCATCTCGAAGCCGCAGCCGGAATGCACGCCTATACCGGCAGCTTCCTCGCCCACTACCTCGACGCCATAATCTACCCCGGCGTCCCCGTCTGGCTGATCATTACCTGCGGAGTGGCCGTCTGCGCCGCCAACCTGTTGGTCTACGCTGTGAGGCTCACGCGATCTTTGCGCAGGCCGGGATCCCTGACATCTGATAACTGAAGCTTGCTCTTCAGCTCGGCCCCGTTCCATTCCCGTGCCGCTGCTTCTTGTTTACGTCGAAATACACATCCTGCTCGACCGAGAGATGCTTCGCCTCATCCACCGCGCTCTGCGCTGCCTCCAGCGCCACCTTTTGCGCGAACTCATAGCTCTTGTCCGGGGGCAGCCCGCTAATCACCGGAGGCCATCGCCCGCTTACCGTCACCAGTTCCTTCAGCGACTTCCGGATATCCGCGTGCGCCGAGTCATAGGTATCGAGGTTGTCCTGCAGCTCGTCGCACAGGCTCGTGAACTCGTCGAGCTTGTTGTGGATCTCGACCTTTTCGTCGGCCGACGCGCGCGGGCTCGCCACTTGCCGGATCGCATCAAGCCTCTCGGCAATGAACTTCATGTACAGCTTGATCCGCTCATCGGGATGAATCGCGTTGTCCCGGATCTGCTGGATCTCGTCTTCGGTTAGCGGGTCGTTCTGGTTCTGCGCGCGCAGATGAGATGCGGCGCCGCAGGCCAGGATCAGGGCCAGGAAGCACGCAATCCGGCGGGACATAGGGGCCTCTCCTCGTGCCACCATCCTGGACCTTGAAGATGCACCGGCGCAAGTGCCGGTCAATGCAGAGGTGCTGGGACCGCGCGCCAGCGCTCCCTAATCCCTGACCCCTGTTATTCCGTGGAATAAATCCCCCGCTCTCCGGTTATCAACCCCAGAGGCAATCCCCATGAATCCGCCCGACCCGCGCATACCCGCCGCCGAACTCCTCCTCGACGCCTCCCACAACCAGGTCTCCCGCGACGGCATCGACCGCCGCGGTTTCCTCAAGTGCATGGCCTGGGCCGGAACCGGCCTCGTCTGGACCTTTTCCGGCGGCGTCCCCGTCTCCCGCGCTTTCGGCGAATCACCCCACCCCGGCAAGCCGTCCGAATTCAGCTTCGTTCAGATCAGCGACAGCCACATCGGCTTCAGCAAGCCCGCGAACACCGACGTAACGGCGACCCTCCAGACCGCGCTCGCCCGCATCGACGCGTCGGACGCCGCCCCCGACTTCCTCATCCATACCGGCAACCTCACCCACTCCGCCAAATCCGCCGAATTCGACACTCTCAGCCAGGTGCTCGGCTCGCGGCAGATGTTCTACGTCCCCGGCGAGCACGATACGGCCACCGACGACGGCAAGCTCTACCTGCAGCTGCACGGCAAAGGCGCGCAGGGCAGCGGGTGGTACAGCTTCAACCACAACGGCGTGCACTTCATCGGCCTCGTTAACGTGGTCCAGCTCGAAGGCATGGGCCGCCTCGGCCAGCCCCAGCTCGACTGGCTCAAAGGGGACCTGCACGATCTCCGCAGCAGCACACCCATCGTTGTCTTCGCCCATATCCCGCTGTGGGCCGTCTACCCCACCTGGGGATGGGGCACCTCTGACAGCGAGCAGGCCTTCGCCCTCCTGCGCCGCTTCGGCTCCGTCACCGTTCTCAACGGACACATCCACCAGGTCATGCAGAAAGTGGAGGGCAACGTCACCTTCCACACCGCGATGTCCACGGCCTTTCCTCAGCCCGCTCCCGGATCCGCCCCCTCCCCCGGCCCCATGAAAGTACCCGCCGACCGGCTTCAGTCCGTCCTCGGCATTACCCAGGTGCACTTCGTCGGACAACATCGTCCGCTCGCCATCGTCGACGCCACGCTCTCCAGCGCCGTTCCGGCCGAATCGGAACCCCAGCCTCAGGGCGATGCCGCATGAAACCCAAACTTGCTCTCGTAGCCGGCCTCACCGTCTTCGCCGGACTTGTCGCCATCGCCGTGGCCACGCCCGCACACAGCCAGTTGCAGACCGTCTTTGCAACCGTCGATCGGGGCCGCCAGCTTTTCGAGAAACGCTGCACCGGCTGCCACTCCCTCGACGCCGACAAGGAAGGCCCCCGCCTGCGCGACGTCTACGGCCGTCATGCTGGCAGCGTTCCTGGCTTCGCCTATTCCGACGCCCTGCGCAGGGCGCAATTCATCTGGGACGCGGACTCGCTGAATCGCTGGCTCACCTCCACCGAGTCCGTCGTCCACGACAACGATATGGACTTCAGCGTCGCGAAACCCGACGAGCGAGCGGCCATCATTCAGTTTTTGAGAGAATCGTCAGGCAAATAAGAACGGAAGCGAATGGAACCTGCACTCTTCGAGCAGATGGCCATGCCTCTGTTCGATCAGCTTTATAACCACGCTCACTGGCTCACCGGCAATCGCTCCGATGCCGAAGATCTGGTGCAGGAAACCTATGCCAAGGCGCTGAAAGGCTTTCGCTCGTTTGCCGCGGGAACGAATCTGCGCGCGTGGATGTACCGTATCCTGCGCAACACCTTTCTCACCTCGCGCGCCGGCCTCGCCGCACAGAAAACCGACTGGCTCGACGAAGACGACGAAGCCGCGGAATCCCTGCCCGCGCCCACCGCGACTCCCGAGCACCAGCTGCTCGCCGCAGAAAACCGGCAGCAGCTCATGGACGCGCTCGCATCCCTCGCCGTCCGCGATCGCGAAATTCTGCTGTTCTGCGAGGTCGAAGAGATGAGCTACCGCGAAATCGGCCAGGTGCTCGACGTACCCCTCGGCACGGTGATGTCGCGCCTGTCGCGCGCCCGACAGCA
>DATJTG010000158.1:0-7557 GCA_035503555.1 Acidobacteriaceae bacterium
AGCGATCCGCGGAAGTCACGCGAGGGTCAGTCGGCGGGAACCAGAGCGAAGGAACGCCGCCCGCTGGCGGTCCTCCGATGCACGAGCAGCGTGATCCCAAGAGCGGCCGCCGCCATCATCGCGGCGAAGAGAAAGATGGGCGCGTAGCCAAAGCCGGCGACGATGAGCCCGATCACGGGGCCGATCATGCCGAGGGAGAGATCGGCAAACGCCGTGAACACCGCCAGCGCGGAACCGCGATTCTCCGGCGTGACGCGGTTCACGGCCTCCACGCCCAGCGCCGGGAAGACGAGGGAGAAGCCGAATCCGGTGAGGGCGGCGCCGGCGAATGCCAGCCGGGGATTGTGCGCCAGCCAGAGCGACAGCAGCCCGCCGACCTCGACGGAGAGGCAGGTGAGGGCGACGGGGAAGCCTCCCCAGCGATTGATGGTGTGGCCGAAACTGAGCCGCGCCACGATAAACGCCACTCCGAAACTGGTGAGAGCGTAGGCGGCATTGGGCCAGTGGTAGTGAGCGTAGAACAGCACCATAAAGGATGCGATGGTGCCGAAACCGGTCGTGGCCAGCGCCAGGCTCAGTCCATGCGGAGTAACGCGGGCGAGAACCTGCCGGAACGCCAGCGGCTTGCCCTTTGCAACCTCCACTTCGCCAAGGGGATACGCCGCCAGCAGGCCGAGGCACGAGGTCAGCGCGCTCACCATGCCGACGCCCGCCAGCCCCCAGGCATGCTCGATCCAGACGCCGACGGGTGCGCCGATCGCCAGGCCGCCGTAGGAGCAGATGCCGCTCCACGAGATAACGCGGGCGGTATGTTCCTGGCCGACGCGGGCAATGCCCCAAAGCGAGGACCCGGTGGCGAGCCAGCTCTCGCCAAATCCGAGGATCAGACGGCTGAGAAACATCAGCGCCAGGCAGGCGAGCGCCCAGTGGCCTAAGAAACCGCAGCCCAACAGGCAGAGCCCGGAAGCTCCCGAGGCGACGAGTCCCGAAAGGACCGTCCGTCGCGCCCCGACGGTGTCGGCCATGCGTCCCGCCTGGGGCCGGCTCAGAACCGTCGCGACATACTGCGCGCTGATGGCGAGTCCCGCCAGGACCGTATTGAAGTGGAGCTGCAGGTGGACCACGCCGGGCAGCACGGCCATGGGCAGACCGATGGCGAAATAACAAAGGAGAATCTGCAGGGAGGTGGGGAGAATCCTAAGCGTAACGCCGCCGGGAGTCCGGGGGGAGGGTGAATCTGGAGCTGGCGAAGACATCTCCTGCCTTTATGGTACACGGCAGGCTGTTCCGTTCCGGTACAGGGGGGAACGATTTCGCTGGCGCGGTTTGGACCGCGGAGTACAATACGAGTTACGCGTTCGGCCACGCGGCGCCGCTCCCTCGGAAGAATCTTGTGTTTTCGGCCGGTCCGCGGGCCCCGTGGACCGCGGTCTGGCGTCTAATGCAGTGAAGATGCGAGCCTGCCGGGAACTTTCGGGGCTGTTGACGCGTTTGAGAAGAGAGAGGTTTTCCCCAAGGTGAATTCGACCGTCAAGCAAATCCTGTTCTGGGTGCTCATCGTCGCGTGCATGATCGTGCTCTGGCGCCTGTTCACGACGAACGGCAGCATGATGAGCGGTAAGGAACAGGACATCAACTTCACGCAATTCCTGAGCGATGTGGAATCGAATCAGGTGAGCGACGTCACGGTGACCGGCACCGAGGTGCATGGGCACTACCGCGCCAACAAGGACGCGTTCCATCTGTTCGTTCCTTCGAACTATCCGCACCTGTACGACGTGCTCGACCAGAACAAGGTCAACGTCACGGTGAAGAACGACAACGGGAACACCTGGTGGGCGATCCTGATTCAGTTCTCGCCGCTCATTCTGATCGCGCTGCTGTGGTTCTTCATGATCCGGCAGATGCAGTCAGGCGGCAACAAGGCGCTGTCGTTCGGCAAGAGCCGCGCGCGCCTGCTCTCGATGCAGCAGAAGAAGGTCACGTTTAAGGATGTGGCCGGCGTCGACGAAGCCAAGGAAGAGCTGAAGGAGATCATCGAATTCCTGCGCGAGGCGCAGAAGTTCCAGAAGCTGGGCGGACGCATCCCCAAGGGCGTGCTGCTCGTCGGACCTCCGGGAACCGGCAAAACCCTGCTGGCGCGGGCCGTGGCCGGCGAGGCCAATGTGCCGTTCTTCTCGATCTCCGGGTCGGACTTTGTGGAGATGTTCGTCGGCGTGGGCGCAAGCCGCGTGCGCGACCTGTTCGAGCAGGGCAAGAAGAACGCTCCGTGCATCATTTTCATCGACGAAATCGACGCGGTCGGCCGCCATCGCGGCGCGGGCCTCGGCGGCGGACACGATGAGCGCGAGCAGACGCTGAACCAGCTGCTCGTGGAGATGGACGGCTTCGAGTCGAACGACGGCGTGATTCTGGTGGCCGCGACCAACCGGCCCGACGTGCTCGATCCGGCGCTGCTGCGCCCCGGCCGTTTCGACCGCCGCGTGGTGGTGGGACGCCCGGATGTGCGCGGGCGCGAGGAAGTTCTCCGGGTGCATGCCCGCAAAGTGCCGATTGCCGACGACGTGGATCTTCGCGTTCTCGCGCGCGGAACCCCGGGCTTCAGCGGCGCGGACCTCGCCAACATGGTGAACGAAGCGGCGCTCAACGCGGCGCGGGCCAATCGCAAATCCGTCCTCATGCTCGATTTTGAATCGGCGAAGGACAAGGTGCTGATGGGCGCCGAGCGCAAGAGCATGCTGCTGACCGACGAAGAGAAGCGGGTGACGGCGTACCACGAAGCCGGCCACGCGCTCGTCGCCGCGATGCGCGACCACGCCGATCCGCTGCACAAGGTGACGATCATCCCGCGCGGTATGGCGCTGGGCGTGACGATGCAGCTGCCGGAAGACGACAAGCACACGGTGACGAAGAACTACCTCGAGACGCAGTTGTCCATCCTGATGGGCGGCCGCATCGCGGAGGAGATCTTCCTGCACCAGATGACCACGGGAGCCGGCAACGACATCGAGCGCGCGACCGATCTGGCCCGCAAGATGGTCTGCGAGTTCGGCATGAGCCGGCTGGGCCCGCTGACCTTCGGCAAGAAGGAAGAGCAAATCTTCCTGGGCCGCGAGATCGCGCAGCACCGCGACTTCAGCGAAGAGACGGCGCGGCAGATCGATGGAGAAGTGCGCAGCCTCGTCGACGAAGCGTATAAGGCGGCCTGGGACATCCTGAACAACAACCAGCCCATCATGCACAGGCTGGCGGTTGCCCTGCTGGAGCGGGAGACGCTGGATGCGAACGAAATCCGCCTGATCATCGACGGCAAGGAACTGCCGCCGCTGAAGCCAAGTGGCGGATCGGGCACGCCGGTGACCGATGTGCAGCAGGTGCTGAAGCCGGAAACGGGCCGCACGGGCGGATTGCCGGAAGGCAGCCCCAGCCCGGCGTAAGGGGCAGCGGAAGGCCGGGCAGTTAAAAAAGCGGCCAGGTAAGAAGCGGTCCCTGAAAAGCACAAAGCCAACGAGAGGCAGCCTTCGGGCTGCCTTTTCTGTTGGGCGTGGCGCGGAACCGCGGCGCGGCCTTCTGCGACAATATCTCCAATGCCTTTGCGCTGGTTCGCATTTTTGCTGGCTCCGCTGCTGTTGAGCGGCTGCGCCGGGTATCACACCGTCGGGTCGGCTACGCATCTGCCGGTCGATGTGCACACACTGGCGATTCCCGCTTTCAAGAACGCAACCCAGTCGTACCAGACCGAGGCGGTGTTCACGCAGGCGGTGATCAGGGAGTTTACCAGCCGCACGTCGTACCACATCGTGGCCGGCGACGATCCTGACGCGGACGCGACGCTGCACGGAACCATCGTGAGCTTCCAGATCATCCCGCTCACCTACGACAACACCACGGGGCAGACGTCGAGCTATCTGGTCACGATCGTGACCAGCTTGTCGCTGACCGACCGGCAGGGCAAGGTGATCTGGCAGAATCCGTCGTATATGTTCCGGCAGCAGTACGAGGAAGTGCAGAACCTGGCGAGCTTTATCCAGGAAAACTCGGCTGCGACGCGGAGGCTGGCGACGCAGTTTGCGAGCGCGGCGGTGGCCGACATTCTGGAGTCGTTCTAGCCTCCGCGTCGCGGCCGGCAAATTCCGCGCCGGACCGTCATCCGAAAAACCGCTTTGCGGTGTCTATCCCTCCAGCAGGACCCTTCCCCTATTTCGCAAAACCGAAGTGCGCAGTGAGCCGGGCCGATACCCAAAGCCGGTGTTGAGCAGGAGGGCGGGATGACGGATACGCCGCGGGACGAAGTGCAGGCGGTGGGCCGCGAGGATCTGGTCGCCTCCGAGGGGCCGGAGGATTTTGTGCGGGTGTGCATTCTGGTGGCAGTGGGGTCGGCGGCGGCGTGCGCCGTTGCGACGCTGCATTGCCGCCCGCCGCAGGCGCCGATTCTGACGTGGGGCACGCTGCTGGCGCGCAGTCTCGAGTACCTGGCCGTGACCGCGATTGCCGGCACACTGGGCGTGGCGGGCGCGTGGATGGCGCTGGCCAGCCGTCCGCGCGTGCGACGGCGGCAGCTGGTGATGCACGCCCTGATGGGGTGGCTGTTTCTGCCGGGCATTGTGCTGCTGGACCGCTCGTGGCCGGTGTGGGCTCTGCCGGTGATCGCCGTGGCGACGGCGGGGCTGGCGGTGAGCCTGCAACTGCTGGCGCCGCGAGAGATCCACGAGCTGCCGCCGCTGCCGGAGCCGGAATTCGCGAGCTTCTACGGCCTCGAACGGACGGGCTTCCGGCCCGGGCGCGCGCTGACCATCGCTCTGTGCGCCGAGGGTGCGCTGGTGTTTGCCGTACGCGAAGATTTGGTTTTCGCGGGATGCCTGCTGGGCGCGGGTATCTTTCTGCTGCTCTTCCACTGGAGCCGCGAAGTGCGCACGACGTTGCGCTCGGGGCAGCGCAAGGCGCTCGGCGGCAGCACGGGAGCGACGGCCTGGCTGGTGTGCATTCTGGTGCTGATGCCGTGGCTGGCGCGGTACGCCGCAGGAGCGCCGGTGGTGGTGCGGGCCGCGGCCGTCGCGCCGAGGGCGCAAACCCATTACAGCAGCGTGGTGCTGTGGCCGCCGAAGCCGGTGGTGACGGCGTTGTATTTTCCCTCACCCAACGCAATCCACGCCGCAGTGCGGATGACGAAGCCCATGGAAATTCCCTTTGACGGGCCGTACTGGTACTTCGAGGATCCGGCGACGGATCCTGGGCCGACGGCGCACGTGGCAAGCGGGCTGCCCACGGATGAGGGGATCAATCCGTATTCGGCGGGCGGCGGCCCGCTGCGGATGGAGGGAGTCGAAAAGCTGAGCCAGCCGATCGACTACGGCTGCTGCGCGAGCCTCGACGTCGCGGTGACCGACGTGGACACCGAGTCGGGGCCGATTCACCTGGGCGTGCTGCTCACGGATACGACTTCCAGGGACGATGAAGGAGTGCTGCTCGGGTTCGCATCGGTTGCGGGCAGCGAGCGGCTGGTGCCGCAGGCACGCGGCGCGCAGCTGACAGCATCGGTGCACTTCACGCTGCCGCCGTCGCGGAAGATGCGGCGGTTCAACGAGATCACGGTGATGGTGGTGCCGACGCTCGACTTCTCCCGCGGGTCGAAGGTGGCGATCGAGGGATTCACGCTGCAGCCGAAGTGAAGCCAGGGTCCTGGCTGGAGGGTTCAGGCCGGGGTCCGGAAGATGCGGGCCGGAGGCCGCTCCGCAGCTCGCCTGAACCGGGGAGATGCGCCTCGTCTGAACGCGTTCGAAAATAATTCTGAATATGTTCAAAAAATGTCTTGCACCCGACGGGGGACCACGCTAATCTCATTTTTGAACACGTTCGAATTGTAAAGACCAGGGCAAAGGAGGGGTTATGTACGTTGCGGGATGCTATTTCACTTATCTGGCGATCAGCATTGTGCTGACGGTGTGGGTGGCGCGGACGCTGCACTCCGGCGGGCGGGTGTTTCTGCTCGACGCGTTCCACGGGAACACGGAGCTGGCCGATTCGGTGAACAAGCTGCTGGTGGTGGGCTTCTATCTGATCAACATCGGCTACATCGCGCTGGCGCTGAAGACCCGCGATCCGCTGGCGAACTTCCGCGGCGTGATCGAGCTGGAGAGCACGAAGCTGGGCGTGGTGCTGCTGATTCTGGGCGGGATGCACTTCTTCAACATGTATGTGCTGGCGCGGATGCGGCGGCGCTCCGTGATCGTGGACGCGGCTCCGCGGGCGGCGCAGGCCGGCATGTGGCAGTAGGGCGCACCTCGACCAACGGACAGAAGGGCCGCGCGCGGGATGACGCTGCCCCGATGGAAAGGAGCCTGGAATGTATCGCACCGACTATTACGTCGCCTATCCGCTCCTCTGCGGATTGCTGCTGGGCGGACTGGCCTTCGTTCTGCACCGGACCGCGCAGGTGGTCTCCGGCGATCCGCCCGACGACGGCCCTCCAACAACCAAAGCGGTAGCGCGCCTGCTGGCCGTGGGGCTCTACGCCATCTGCCTTGGGTATGTGGCGATGACCTTCACCGCCGATATTGACTTCGATCGCGCGATGACGGTTGCCAACGATCTGGTGGCGAAGGCCGGCTTCTTCTTCGTGCTGACCGGATTTCTGCAGGTCATCAATGTCCTGGTGCTCGCGGTGTATCGCAGGCGGAGAGACGCCGTGGCGCCGTCCGCCGTATTGTGAATTCCATGACGAAAAAGACGACACCGAAGTCGGAAGAGACCCGGGCCCGCATTCTCGAAGCGGCGCTCACGACGTTTCGCGAACGCGGCTTCGAGCGGGCCACCATGCGCGAGGTCGCGCAGGCGGCGCAGGTGGCTACGGGCGCGGCGTACTACTACTTCGACTCAAAGGAAGCGATCGTAATGGCGTTCTACCAGCGGGCGCAGGAGGAACTGCGTCCTGAGGTAGAGCGTGCGCTCGAAACGAGCCGGACCTTTGAGGCGCGGGTGCGGGCGATCGTAACGGGCAAGCTCCGATACTTCGCGCCGAACCGGGCGCTGCTGGGAGCGCTCAGCGCGCACTCCGATCCTGCGCATCCGCTGTCGCCCTTCAGCGAGGCGACGCAGTCGGTGCGCGATGAGGACGTAGCCGGATTTGCGCGCGCCGTCGAGGACTCGCACCTGCGGTTGCCGAAGCAGGTTGCGCCGTATCTGCCGCGACTGCTGTGGCTCTACCAGATGGGCATCATCCTGTTCTGGGTCTACGACAGCTCGCCGAAGCAGCAGCGCACTGAAATGCTGCTCGAGAAAACGCTGAAGATGATGACGCTGACGCTGAAAATCGCGGGGCTGCCGTTCCTGCGGCCCATGCACCGCCTTGCGGGCGAGCTGCTCGAGACGGTTTACGGGAAAGCGTAGAGAGATGCGCATCGTGATCCCGGGCGGCAGCGGACATGTAGGCCGCCTGCTGAGCCGGCATTTTCATGAGCAGGGGCACGAGGTGACGGTCCTGAGCCGGAAGCCTGAACCGGCTTCCTGGAAAACGGTGGTGTGGGACGGCCGCACGCTGGGCGCATGGGCAGAGACGCT
>DATJTG010000159.1:0-5011 GCA_035503555.1 Acidobacteriaceae bacterium
GCCTGGCCGCGAGTCCGGAGATCATCAGCGGCCTGCTTGCTCTCATGGACAGCCTGCGCAGCATCCTGCGGGCGATCGAGGCCACGGGCGCCGAAGGCGAAAGGTGCAGCGAAGATGGCGAGATGATCGCGCGCCTCGAAGTGCTGCAGAACCAAGGAAGCACGTTCACTCAGGCCGAGATACCCGCAGCTGTTGCTGTGGCGCATTCCGCGGCGCCGCGCAAAGCCCGGACGCCACGGCAGCGCTCGGCACCGCGCAACGCACCGCGGCCGCTCGCGCCGCGCTCGCGAAAGGTTTCGCCTCCTCCAGCCGGTCCCGAACCTCGGGCCGCCGGAGAGGCAGGGCCGCACGGAGGGACGGGAGCCGTTTCTCCTCCGCTGCAATCTGTACGACAACAGGCGTCTCTTTCCGCGGAGGAGATCGCCCCCGTCGCTCTGCGGCCCACGGTCGATCGCACGCGGCAAGCTCCTGCCGAAGCGCCCTCCATGCCGTCCGGCGGCACCGCCGATTCCACGCTGCGCGTGGACGTCGAGCTGCTCAATCGCATGATGAATCTCGTCGGCGAACTGGTGCTCACCCGCAACCAGATTCTTCAGGCTACCAGCGCCGACGCGGGATTCGCCCTGCTGGGACGGCGCCTCGACATGGTGACCGCCGATCTGCGCGAGAGCGTGATGCGCGCGCGCATGCAGCCGGTGAGCCATGTCTTTTCGCGCTTTCCGCGCCTCGTGCGCGACCTGGCCCGCGGGCTCGACAAGCGGGTGCAGCTCGAGCTCGAAGGCCAGGAGACGGAGCTGGACAAGAGCCTGCTCGAAGCCATCCGCGACCCGCTGACCCACGCCATCCGCAACGCCGTCGACCACGGCATCGAGTCCCCGGAGCAGCGCATCGCAGCCGGCAAGCCAGCCGAGGGGCTGCTGCGCCTGCGCGCCTGCCACGAGGGCAGCCACGTCATCGTGGAAGTGCACGACGACGGCGCCGGCATGAACATCGAGCGGATCCGCGACAAGGCCGTGGAGCGGCAGCTTGTATCGCCCGCGCGCGCCGAACAGATGGGCGAGCGCGAGATTCTCCAGCTGATCTTCCTGCCCGGTTTCTCCACGGCCTCGGCGGTGACCAGCGTTTCGGGTCGCGGCGTGGGCATGGATGTGGTGCGCACGAACGTCGAAAAAATCGGGGGCAAAGTCGAGATCGACAGCCGCGCCGGCCAGGGCACAGTGCTGCGTCTGCGCATTCCCCTGACCCTGGCCATCATTCCCGCTCTCATCGTCCGCAGCCGCGGCCAGAACTTCGCCGTGCCGCAAAGCTCGCTTACCGAGCTGGTGCATCTGAGCGCCGGCGAAGCCGATGGCCGCATCGAGCGGCTGGAGAGCGCGGCCCTCTATCGTCTGCGCGGGCGGCTGCTGCCGCTGATTTTTCTCGATCGCCTGCTCGAGCAACCGGCGCGCGAGCGTTCCCGGGCGTGCGACATCGCCGTGCTGAATGCCGATGGACGCCGCTTCGGACTGGTGGTCGACGGTCTGGCCGATCCCGAAGAAATCGTCGTCAAACCGCTTGCCGCCGTCCTGCGCGCCATCGGCTACTACGCAGGCGCCACCATTCTTGGCAACGGAGAGATGGCGCTGATCCTGAATCCCGGCGCCATCGCCCAGAACGCGGGGGTGGGGCTGACCGGCGACGCGGACGAGAACCTGGCGGACGAAACCCGGAATGCGCAGCAGGATTTTCTTCTGGTGGAAGCCGATGGCCGCCGCGCCGCGCTTCCCCTCGAGACGGTTTTGCGCATCGAACGCATCCCCCGTTCCCGCATCGAGTGGGCCGGGGCGCGGCCGGTGCTGCGCTTCGAGGGGGCCCTGTTGCCTCTCGACGACCGGGCGGGCCAGGCTGCCGGCGACGATCCCGATGCGCAGGCCACCGTGGTGGTTTGTCGCGACGGGAAGCGGCAGGTGGGCATGTCGGTCGCTCACGTGCTCGATGTGGCGGGCGGACGGCAGCTCGAGGAAGCGGGTTCCGGCGCGGTTGCCGAAGGTATCACGCTGCTCCAGGAGCACGTAACCGGCATTGTCAGCCTGGCCGCCATCCCCTCGCTCGACGGAGTCTCCGGCCACGCAAGTTCTGAGTTCCCTGCGGAGGCGCGATGATGAACGACACTTCTGTGCAGCCGTCCCATCAGGTTTGCTCAGTGCGCGTGGGCGAAACGCTCTATGGCGTCCCCATTGCGCATGTGCTGGAGATCCTCGGCAAACCTCCTACCCAACCCGTGCCGCTGGCCCCAGGCTTTGTAGGCGGTCTCGTTCACTATCGCGGCGAAGTGATCACGGCGGTCTCGCTGCGCCGGCTGCTGGGAATGGAGCCTTCACCCGCGCGCGAGGACGTGCTGGTCTTCGAGACGCCGGAGGGCCCGTTTGGCCTCTTTGTGGACTCGGTGGGTGAGGTCATGCAGGTTTCCTACGCCGATCACGAACCCAATCCGGCCACACTGGAGAGCCGCCGCCAGGCTCTGTTTGCGGGCGCCTGGAAGCTGAAGGACCAGTTGCTGGTCAGCCTCGAACCGGAGCGGCTGGAGCCCATGCGCCTCGCTGCCAGCTTTGCCGGGTAGAGACGGCCGGAGAGGAGAGAGCTGTCATGCGCGCTCTGGTGGTCGACGACTCCCGTTTTGTCCGCAATTACCTGCACTCGCTTCTGGTCGATCATGGAGTGGACTGCGTCGAAGCGGCCGACGGACGGCAGGGTCTCGACTGTCTGCAGCGCTCAGGTCCCTTCGCGGTCGCCCTGGTGGACTGGAACATGCCCGTGATGTCCGGGCTCGACCTGCTGCGCGCCGCGCGGGCCGACCACGCCTTCGACGGCACCCGATTCGTCATGGTCACGACAGAGGCGGAAAATGATCACATCGAAGCGGCCCTGCTGGCCGGTGCTGACGAGTATCTGCTCAAACCCTTCGACGAAGCCGGCCTCTTCGACAAGCTGCGTATGGCGGGAGTAGGCGAGCTTTGAAGCAACCGGAAGACAACCCGTACGCTCGAAAGATTCGAGTGCTCCTGGTCGACGACTCCGCGGTGATGCGCAGTCTGCTCCGTATGGCTCTGGAAAGCAAGCCGTGCATCGAAATCGTCGCCGCGGCGTCCGGCGGCGAAGAGGCGCTGGCGGAGTTCGACTGCCTCCGGCCCGACCTCGTTCTGCTCGACATCGAGATGCCCGGAATGAACGGCCTCGAGGTGGTCTCCGCCCTTCGCCAGCGCGACCCCCGCGTGCCGGTCATCATGTGCAGCACCCTCACCTGGCGCGGCGCCCGCATCACCATCGAAGCGCTGTCTCGCGGAGCAACCGATTACGTCACCAAACCCGGCGCCCAGAAAGGTTTCCACGAAGGGATCGGCACCCTGACCCGCGAGCTGCTGCCCAAAATCCTGGCGTTGTTTCCGCAGCAGCCGAGCGCGCCGCCTCAGCCCCGCGTTGCCCCCGTCCCTGAGCACCGCGTTGCCCTCGTCCCCGAAACCCGCGTTGCCCTTATCCCCGCGCGGCCGCCCCGCGTGGTCGTCGTCGGCGTCTCCACCGGCGGCCCGGCTGCGCTCGAAGCGCTGCTGCCTAAAGTGCCGGCATCGTTCCCCCTCCCCATTCTCATCGTGCAGCACATGCCCCGCCTGTTTACCGGCCTGCTCGCCGAGCGCCTGAATTCCCTGTGCGCTCTGCGCGTGCGCGAGGGCGTTTCCGGCGTCCATCCGGAGCCCGGCGTCGTGGACATTGCGCGCGGCGACTGGCACATGGAGCTAAGCCGCGATTTCCGCCTCCGCCTGAACCAGAACGATCCGGAGAACTTCTGCCGCCCCTCCGTCGATGTGCTGTTTCGCACCGCCTCGGCTGCCGCCGCGGGCCGCGTGCTGGGCGTTATTCTCACCGGCATGGGTTCCGATGGACTCGCCGGCTGCCGCGCCATCCGTGCCGCCGGTGGGACGATCCTGGCCCAGGACGCCGCGACCAGCATCATCTGGGGCATGCCCGGCGCCGTGGTCAGCGCCGGCCTTGCCAACAAGATTCTTCCGCTCGATGCGATCGCCGGCGAGCTCGTCCGCCTCGCAGGACCACCCGTGCCGCGGCCGGCGGCCGCTGAGGCGGTTGCGCTGTGAGTCTCTCCGCCCCCGATGCTGAGTATCTGCGCGCCGTTGTCATGCGCAACTCCGGCAATCACGTCGAACCGGCGCGCGATTACCTCTTCGAATCCCGCCTGCAGCGCGTGGTGCATAACCGCGGGCTGCAGTCGCTCGACGAACTGATGAATGCCCTTCGCTCAGCTTCCGGCTCCACGCTCGAGCGCTCCGTCGCCGAAGCGATGACCATCAACGAGACCAGCTTCTTCCGCGACGCTGCCAGCTTTGACCTGCTGCGTGAAGAGCTGCTGCCATCGCTGATTGCCGCGCGCCGCGACACGCGTACTTTGCGCTTCTGGTCGGCTGCCAGTTCCAGCGGCCAGGAAGCATACTCGCTTGCCATGCTGCTGCGCGAGCATTTCCCCTCCCTCGCCGCCTGGAAAATCGACATCCTCGGCACGGATATTTCCGCGGAGATGGTGGCGCGGTCCAACGCCGGACGCTACCAGCGCATCGAGATCAACCGCGGCCTCCCGGCGCGCTTTCTTCTGAAATACATGGTGCGTACCGGCGACGAGTGGGAAATCTCGCCGGATATTCGCCGCATGTGCCGCTTCCAGCAACGCAATTTGTGCGACGTCTCGCCCATGCCGGAACGCTTCGACATCGTCTTCCTGCGCAATGTGATGATCTATTTCCCCCAGGAAACTCGTCGCCGGGTGCTGCTCACTATGCATCGCTCTCTGGCGCCGGACGGCATGCTCTTCCTCGGACTGAGCGAGCAGCCCCGCATGGAATCGCACTGGCAAACCGTCCTCGCGCCCAAAGCGGTGTGGTACCGCCCACTGCCCGCGTCCTGATGCTGCAACCCGGCGGCGCGGGCGCTATTCTCTCTTCCAGGCATGCCGCCGAAGATATCGATC
>DATJTG010000160.1:0-26256 GCA_035503555.1 Acidobacteriaceae bacterium
GCAGGCGCCCGCACTGTGATGGCTCACACGTTCCTTGCCATGTCCCGGAGCAAAGGCGCTGTCTCGCCTGCCATCGATGACCAGCCTCGAGCCCGCCCCACCGAGGATCTGGGCAAATGAAGCTCCTTTAGGGAACCCCCACCCGCGCACAAGGCTCGAACCCGTGGACCGGAGCAGCACCGCGCAGCAACAGCAGCACCGACACGCCGATCAAAATCATCCCGGCGAGGATCAGTATCGCGAACACCCACTGCCATCGCCTGAGGCTCGAATCCCCAGGCTGATCGCACTCCTCCAAACCCACCTGAGTCAATTTGTCTGCGCGGAGCACGGGTCCTCCGAAGGAAGTCAGGCTACCCGTCGGGCACATCCTGTTCCGCCACTATGCAGAATCCGTCCCTCGGCGGACGGTGACCGCCATCACGTACCCCGTTCACTCGCTAACCCGCTGCACTCCGGCGAAGTGGCCTCCCCGAACCTGCCCCAACTGGCCCTTTTCATCGCCCTCCCCGCGTGCGACCTTACTCCAGTCCGCTATGCGCTTCCCGAAACTCGCCCTCTCCGCCACGCTCCTCGCCGCAACTCTCTCTTTAACCGCGCAGACATCCGCCCCCACTCTCGCTTCCACCCTCGACGCCCAGCTCACCCTCGTCGAGCGACAATTCGTTCCCGCCGCGGAAGCCATGCCCGCCGGGAAATTCGATTACGCCCCTCCCGGCAGCAGCTTCTCGGGCGTCCGCACCTTCGCGCTGGAAATCCGCCACGTCGCCACGGCCAATTTCGTCATCTACAGCGCCATCCTGGGACAGGACCCTCCTGCCGGCGTTAATGTCAACGGCGCCGCCAATGGCCCCGACACCCTGCAAAGCCGCGATCAGATCCTGCAATACCTGAAGGACTCCATCGCCCTCGGCCACAAGGCCATGGCCTCGATCAACAACGGCAACGCGCTCACGCCGCTCGAGCACTCCCCCATCGCCATTCCCACGGTCAACACCCGCATGGCTCTGGCGCTCTTCAGCTTCAGCCATGCCATGGATCATTACGGCCAGATGGTCGAATACCTGCGCAGTAACGGCATCACCCCACCCGCCAGCGCCGGTCAGCCGGCGGCCAACCCGCCCGCGGTAAGATAGGCATTTCCGCGTGCGCTATCGCGAGCAGGCGCATCGGTGCGCCGTCGCAACCAGAATCGACAGATTCGCCAGCACGAAATTGCGCGCGACAATCGGAGGCCCGATCATCGCGTCCTTCGAAGGTCGTTGGCTCACGCGCCCGAAGCAACCGCAGCCTGCACCGTCCAGCGAGTTACGCACCGTCGCGCGCCCTACCAAAAACGCGAACGCGAGAAACAGCACCGCGCTCACAGCCGCAACAACCGGCGTCTCCCAGCGCACGATCAGCACCAGCCCCAGCATCAGCTCTGCCGCGGGAAGCGCGCTCGCAATGGCTGCAACCATCCAGGCGGGCCCGGGGACCAGCTTGCCCACACTGGCACGGCGTTCTGCCGCCGGTGTCCGAGCCTTGCCCACCGCGGCTGCAATCCAGACCAGCGCGATGCCAGCTTGCAGGAAGTACAGCCCATCCGACCTTAGCTCGTCGTGGATCATGGATGCGGCTTCGTGCAGTCGATGGGCGGGCAGCCGACCCGGAACATGATCGTGCGCAGGATGCTGTCGAGCACGGCCCATCCACCCCAAACCGCGATGGACGCAAGCCCGCAGGGCAGACCGCCGACAATGGCGGCAATAATCGCCACGATCCACCCGAGTTTGACAATCCAGTCCAGGATGCACTCCATCGTGATCATGAGGGAGCAGGGTGTGAAGGCTGCGCAGATGAAGGCCCAGATCGCGAAGAGGATCGCACCGACAGCGCCGATGACGATGCCGACAATCCAAACCCAGACCACGGAGATGCAAATGCCGATGGCGACAACGATTCCGCCCAGCAGCAGCAAAATGATCGCGATCACCAGCAGGATCGCGCAGCCCAGGGACGAACCGGAGGACGTCGGAGTTGTCGTCGGTGGCGCGGTCGTCGTGGTCGATCCCCCTGGATTGCACCCCGGCGGCAGCGTGACCCCGGCAAACGTCGGCGTCACGCTCAAGGAGTAGCTGTCGCCAGGCGTGATCGTCAGCGCAGGAGTGAAGCCCGTCTGATCGGTCGTCGCGGTCGTGGTGCTCTTGGTGAAGCTGGCATTCTTCGTCGTGTCGGTCACCGTCCACGCAAAGCTGCTGGCTGCCACGCTCGGGCATCCGGCAGGCCAGGTCACAGTTGCAGAGAAGCTGCCGGTCGTGCCGGTGATCGTCGCGCTGGCTGCCACCGATGGACAGCAATTCGGCGGGGGCGGCGTCGTGCTGGCCGCTACCGTAAACGTGGCGCTGCCGAATGCGGGGCATCCTGAGGCGCTGCTGTTCGCAGGAAACATCGCCGTGCACACCACAACAAAATTCCCCGCAACCAGCGGCAGCGCTCCCACCAGAGCCCCGGCGCGCGTCCAGTTGGCGCCTGCATCGTTCGCATAGGTCACGTTGCTGGTCGTCGTCCGGCTGTACTTTTCATTCGCGGGGTCGGTCACCTCCCACACGTATTGCGTGGGAGTCACGGGCGTGCACTTCTTCGGCCAGTGCACCGTCGCCGTGAACGTCGCCGAGGCCGCGGGTGCCATGCCCGTCTCGACGACTGCCACGGTCACCCCGTTGGGCGCGGTCTTTGGGTCGAAGGGACAGCACTGGGTGGGCATGCCCGTGACGGAAAACGAAGTGCTGTCGCTCGGATCGCAGTTCGCCGACAGCTGCCCTGCGGAAAAAGCCGGTCGCACTTTGATGTCCCAGCTTCCCGCTGTCAGCGCCAGCGGCAGCGTCGCCGTGGCTCCGCCCGATGTCCAGCTGCCGGTATCGGTGCTGGCGGTCGTCCCCATGGTTGTTTCCTGATACTGGGTCGCGCCCTGCGTCAGCGTCCACACGTATCCGGTGATCGTGACCGGCGGTGTGCAGCCCGCCGGCGCCCAGCTCACCGGCGCGCTCAGCGCAAAGCTCGCGGTCGCCACGCCTCCGGGATAGGCGACGATCGGCGCGGCCAGGCTCACCTGAGGGCAGCAGTCGCAGTCGAAGCTCAGGCTGGTGGACGCTGCCGCCGTGCTCGGTACTCCTAAACCCTGGTGGCAATCGATCCACACCGAGATGGTGTCGCCGCAGTGGCAGGTCCGCGGCAGATTCACGGTGATCGTGAATGGACTGCCCAGGCTATACGACAGCAGCGGCGCGCCAGGGTTCATCTGGTCGCAGCTGACCCAGACGTCGATCTTTTCGCAGTTGTTGTAGGTACCGGTAATTTGCAACTGGGTCGGCGGAGTGCCGATCAGGGATATTGACTGTATCGTGACGGCCATGGCAACCCTCAGTGCGAGCGAGGTCAATCGCTGCAAAACTCTGGGAGCTCTGCCAGGTCAGCCGAATTTCTCCCCGCGTGCACCCGGGTACGGGAATGCGTCGCTACGAAGACGCTCCGCCATCCGGCGATCGCGGAGATACTTCAGCCCTTCTTCTGAGGAAGTACGCGTTTCCTGCGTCCTCTGGAAGTGCGCATTCGAGGAGTTTGGGTACTATTAGCGCGCCTGCTTCGCCGTAGTCAAGAGAAATCCGCCAGCGATGCCAGCGCCTGAGCGAGATTCCCGTCTTCACAGCGATGCCTCCGGGTGCTTTCGCGCACCGCGCCAGCTGCACTCATCGCCAGGTTATCCGCCGACACGTTCACTCGCTCGCTGCCTTGCGGACTCGCCAGAATTTTTCCTGCAAGTTCCCCGCGAGTCTCCGTTCTCAGGTTAGAGCGGAGATCCCTGCGGCGCTGCGCCCCCGGGAACCCTTCCGCCTGAAATTGCGTCTGGATCGGCAATATTCAACGTAATCATTCCAGGAGGTGCGTATGTTGCGCTCGCTCGTTGTTGCGTCCTTGCTCTCTTTTGCGCCCTGTCTCCTCGCGCAGGCGCACGTCGCTCAACCCACGGCCCACAAATCCCAGCCCACCATCGCCGCCGCGACGCACGAATCCGGAGAACTCCCCGTCCGCCGCGTTATCCTCTACAAAAACGGCGTCGGCTACTTCGAGCACGAGGGCCGTGTCTCCGGCAATCAGGCGGTTACCATCGACTTCACCTCCTCGCAGCTTGACGACGCTCTGCAGTCGCTCACCGCGCTCGATCTCAGCGGCGGCCGCATCTCCACCGTCGACTGGAACTCCACCACTCCCCTTGATCAACAGCTCAAAAATATCCCTCTCGGTCTCGGCGCAAAGCCTACCACCGCGGGTCTCTACGAGGCTCTCATCGGCGCGCAGGTCGAAGTTTCGGGTACCGGCCAGGCACCCATCTCCGGCCGCATCGTCCACTACGAAATTCGCCCGGAGAAAACCGCCACTGGGATTGACGCCGATCATCGCGTCCTCACCATCGCTACCGATGCCGGCGTCATTCGCACCATGGAACTCTCGTCCGCCTCCGGGGTTCGCGTCCTCGACGGCGGCCTGCGCCGCGATCTCGACGACTACCTCGCGCTTCTCGCCTCCGCGCAGAGCCGCCAGATCCGCCATCTCACCCTCGCCGCCGATGGCTCCGGAGCCCGCACTATCCGCGTCAGCTACATCAGCGAAGTGCCCGTCTGGAAGAGCACCTACCGCATCGTGTTCCCGCCGGATGCGGCCACAGGCGCGGGAACAACTGCGCCTACGCCATCCGCGCGGCCAGCACCAACCATCCTGCAGGGATGGGCCGTCATCGACAACACGGTCGGCTCCGACTGGGACAACGTACAGCTCTCGTTGGTCGCCGGCGCGCCGCAGTCGTTCACAGAGCCGCTCTCGCAGCCCATCTACACCACGCGCCCGAGCATCGCCGTGCCCGAGGCCGCCAACCTCGCGCCCGTCACGCACGAGAGCGCGGTCGACGCTCCCGCGGCATCCGAGTCCGTCGTGGTGGATGACAAGGTGGCACAGGCCGCTCCCCTCCATGGCCGCATGCCCGGTGTTGGCGGCGGATACGGAGGCGGCACGATGGGCGGCGTCGCCGCCGCGAATGGCCTCATTGCTCCCCCTCCTCCGCCGCCCGTACAGGACGAATCGGACTCAGCGACGTCCGCGGCCTTTGACGATTTCTTCGAGTACTCCGTCGCTCAACCTGTCACGCTCCACAAAAATCAATCCGCGCTCGTGCCCTTCCTGCAGACCAAACTCGACGCTGAGCGCGTCACGCTCTGGAACGGGGACAATCCGGCGCCTCTCCGCGCTCTGTGGCTCACCAACTCCAGCAAGCTCACCCTCGATCGCGGCAGCTTTTCCGTCTTTGAGAACGGCGAGTTCGCCGGCGAAGGCATCACCGATCCCATTCACGCCGGTGAAAAGCGCCTGCTCTCTTATGCCGTCGACCAGTCCGTCCACGTCTCCGCCGAAGGCCAGAGCAACACCACACAGCTTCACCACATCGCCATCCACGACGGCCTTCTCACTGAGCGGCGCGAGGATCTCCGCGCCGTCACCTACGTCGTCCACAACGCTGCCGCCGATGCGCGCACCGTGATCCTCGAGCACCCGGTCGACGACGCCTGGAAACTGAATTCCGACTCCAGGCCTGTCGAGATCACCGCGTCCAGTTACCGCTTCCGCATTCTCGTTGGACCCGGCGAAACCGCCCGTCTGCCTCTGGGCGAAACCCACACCGACTTCACCAGCTGGCAGCTCGTTGATCTCGACAGTCCACAGCTCCACGTCATTCTCGCCGGTACCGACAACCTTCCCGCCGTCCGGCAGGCGCTCGCTCCTGTCATCTCGGCGCGCACCAGAGTTCACGCTCTCGACGCCCAGATCGCCGCGAAGCAGAAGGATATTGACCGCGTCGAAGCCGACTCCGCGCGCCTGCACACCAACATTCAGGGATTGAAAGACAGTGCCGAAGAACGCGCCCTCGCCAACCGCTATGCCGGCGAACTGAACGCCGACGAAGACCAGCTCCAGTCGCTGCGCAAAGACCGCGCCGATCTGGAACAGCAGCACCAGGCTGCGGTAGCAGCGCTCAATGACTCGATCCGCAACCTCTCGATCGATCTGGATGTGTAAGAAGCCAGGAAAATCCGGCTCGCCGGAAGCGGTTCTTTCAGAGCCAGCACGCAAAAGCCGTTTGGTGAAGAACCGGTCTGTCGAAAGGCTGTTCGTTCCTGGAGCAGCAACACGAAGGCCGGAGCCTCCGCCCCGGCCTCCTTCGCGTTCTTTTCGCTTATCGTTTCCCGCTTACAGTGTCTGGGTTGCAGCTCTTCGCTCTCCGTTTCCTGCTGGCAGTCTTTTGCTGACAGCTTTTCGCTGAGAGTCCTTTGCTCACCGTATCTTCCTGGCAGCTCTTCGGGGCCCTCACGGCGCCTCAATCAGCTCCATCTTCCCATCCCGCTTGCGATGCAGCACGCACACCGTGCCTTCCGTGTTGCGGAACACGAACACATCCCGATCCCGAAACTCCGCTTCCTTCACGGCTTCCTCGATGGTCATCGGCCGCAGCGCCACCGAATCCGCCGAGCGCACAATGTGCGGCTCCGCAATCGGAGGTTTCGCCGGAAACGTGTGCACCGTCACCGGCAGCACCGCCTTCGACGGACGCTTTCCGTTCGTCTTCACCGCCGTCACGCCGTTCTCGGCCTCCTCAGCGCGCGTCCGCGAGGGCCGGCGCGCCCGCACCGGCATCACCTCGTGCGGAATCTTCTCTTCCTTCGGCTGCCGCTTGATCGCATGCAGCCGCTTGCGCCAACGAATGGCCTGCGTCTCCGCCTTGCTCAGCGCCTCACGCAGCGCGATCTCCATATTGTTCGATTCAGCGAAGCCGACGATCTTCCCGCTTCGCATCGAGACCGTGATGTCCGCCGTCTTCCGGTATTTCTCCGTGGTCAGCACAATGTGAACCTTGGTGACCTTCGGCAGCAGTTTCAAAATGCGTTCAATGCCCTCGTCCCCCATACGGCGATGACCCGCCGTCACCGCTATCTGCCTTCCGGTGTACTCAATCAGCATGGAAAGCTCCTTTCCTGAATGGACGGCCCGGAGAGATCGGCCGTTCGAGAGCCTCTCACTTTAGCGCGAAATGGCTCTAACCGCGAATGCGCCGTTGATGCGTGCTGGGAATGCGCATGTCTTCGCGATATTTTGCCACCGTCCGCCGCGTTACGTCGATCCCCTGCCCCTGCAGCAGCGACGCAATCTGATCGTCGGTCAGCGGTTTCCGCGGATCTTCCTCCTCGATCAGCTTCTTCACCTTGCGCTTCAGCAGCATCAGCGGAGTCCCGGCGCCCTCTGGTCCGTTCACCCCTTCCGAGAAGAAGAACCGCAGTTCGAAGACTCCTTGCGGCGTGTGCACGTACTTGCTTGAAACCGCGCGGCTGACGGTCGAAGGGTGCACGCCAATCTCCTCGGCCACTTCCTTGATCATCATCGGCTTCAGCGCGTCGACGCCCCTGTCCAGGAAATCCCCCTGCCGCCGCACGATCGCCTCGCACGTCCGCAGGATCGTGTTCTTGCGCTGCTCGATGTTGCGCATTAGTTGCAGCGCCGAACGGTAGCGCTCCTTCACGTAGTCCTTGACGTCTTTTTCCGCGCCGTCATGGGTCAGCAGCCGCCGGTATCCCTGGTTCAGCCGCAGCGTGGGCAGATCCTCTTCGTTCATCGCCACCACCCATTCGTCGCCGCGCTTCACAAACGCCACATCCGGCTCAATCAGGCGCGCCTCGCTGCGGTTGTATCGCTGCCCCGGCCGCGGATCGAGCGTGCGGATGAAGTCGATCGCCCGCTGTGTCTGCTCCACCGTCTTCCCAACCGCCTTCGACAGCTCCCGCGGATCGCGCTTCTGGAGCAGCAGCATGTGCGCGTCGATAATCTTCCCCGCGATCTCGAAGATCTCCAGCCGGCCGACATCCGCTCCGGAGTCCTTGCCGTTCCCATTCTGTGTCGGTGCAGTCTTTTGCTGACCGCTGATCACTGTCTGCGGTTCGCTGGCCGCCGGCTGCTGGCCAGCCTCCTGCGCCGACGGAACGTCACCCGCTGCCGGCTGACCGCTGCCTGACGGCTGCTGTTCGCTAACTGCTATCGGCTGGCCGCCATCGGCCGCCTTTGGGGCGCTGACCGCTGAACGCTGAACGCTCGTTTTCGCCGTCTTCTTGAAGATCAGCTCAAATTCCCGGCGCTGCGCCTCCACCTGCACCAGCAGGCATTCCCGCAAATCGCGCGTGCCCACGCCGATCGGATCCAGTTGCCGCACCACATCCAGCGCTGACGCCAGATGCGCCCGCGCCCGGTCGGCCATCGCCGGCGGCAGTTCCACCACCCGCTGATGAGCGTCCTTCTCCGCACGCGCCGGGTCCTGTGTGTCCGGCTCCATCTGCTCGTGCAGATAGCCCCCCAGCAGCTCCTCGTCGGTCGCCGTCAGGTAGCCATCCTCATTCAGATTGCCGATGATGTATTCCGCTGCCTCGCGCACCGCGGGCGATAAATTCAGCGCGCCCAGTTGCCAGAACAGGTGATCGCTCAGCGTCGCCGGCGCCGACAGAAAGTTCTCAATCGACGGCTTCTCGATCTCTTCGTAATTGCTCGGCGACCGAAACCCCGGATCGAGATAATCCTGGAAGTAGCTCCCGAAGTCGATCTCGTCAAAAGGATCCTTTTCCTTCGGCTCCTGGCTTTCCGCCACCTGGACTTCCACCGGACGGTCGCGGTCTTCTTCCTCGCGTGCCACATCGTCCAGCAGCGGAACGTTCTCTTCCATCTCCTCCAGAACGGGATTCTCCGCAATCTCCGCCTGGATCATTTCCTTCAGTTCCAGCTTGTTCAGAGCCAGCACGCTGACCATCTGCATCAGGCCCGGCGTCAGAATCTGCCGCTGCGCGACCTTCAGGCTCAGTTTTGGCTGGAGCAATGCCATAATTTCCCGCGTTTCAGGACCGTTCGCATCCCAGCGGATGCCCAAAGTGTACATCCGCGCTGCCACCCCGGGCAGCCCAAGGGTAATCGTCTTTCGTGTCTTGCGAGTTTTGATTCGAGCGAAATGCGCTTTATTCTAGTCCAGCGAAAACCCCTCGCCCAGGTACACCCGGCGCACTTCCGGATCGTTGCCCAGTTGCTCCGGCGTTCCCTGCCGGAAGATCTGCCCCTCGTTGATGATGTACGCCCGATCCGTCACCGACAGGGTCTCGCGCACATTATGGTCGGTAATCAGCACCCCGATCCCGCTCGCCTTCAGATCGAAGATGATCTCCTGCAGGTCCAGTACCGCAATGGGATCGATTCCCGAAAAGGGCTCGTCCAGCAGAATGAACGTCGGCTGAATGCACAGGCACCGCGCAATCTCCACCCTCCGCCGCTCGCCGCCCGACAGCGCGTACCCCCGCGTCTTCCGGATGTGCCCCAGGTTCAGTTGCTCGATCAGTTTCTCGGCCCGCGACCGCCGCAGTTCCGGCGCAATCGGCTGCACTTCCAGCACCGCCAGAATGTTCTCTTCCACCGTCAGCTTGCGGAAGACCGACGGCTCCTGCGGCAGGTAGCTGATGCCGTACTGCCTCGCCCGCAGATACATGGGCACGTGCGTGATCTCCTCGCCGTCCAGGAGCACACGTCCGCCATCGGGCTGGATGAGCCCCACAATCATGTAAAAGCTGGTCGTTTTTCCCGCGCCATTGGGGCCCAGCAGGCCGACCACTTCCCCTTCGGTCACCTGTACGCTGACGTCGCGTACGACCTGGCGCCCCTTATACGACTTGTTGATTCCGTCGGTAAACAGCTTCCGCATCGTACGCGCAGTACTACTTCGGAGCGCGCGTATCGGTCACCGCGCTCGATTTTCCTCCGCTGACTTCGACGCTATCATCCTGAGAATTGAAAAGCAAAGAAACGCCCGTCGTCGTTCCGTGGACGCTGTCCCAAAGCCGCGGAAGCTTCTCCGGCGTCCCCGTCAGCACGTATTTCCCATCGTCCGCCGTGTACACCAACTTTTCGCCTTGTCCCCTGCGTCCAGGCTGCGCAATCGTCACATGCCCCGTCGCCACCAGATGATCGATCTGGGAATTGCCCTGCGATTTTCCCTCGGGCTTGCTCGCGTCCGTTTGCGCCGGCTTTAGATACACCACCCCATCGTCGCAACGAATCGTCTCCGTCCCCTGCTCCACGCTCACCATTCCGCGAAAATCCGCCTGCCGCTTTTCATCGGAGTACACCAGCGTCTGGCTCGCCACCCGCGCCACGCTCTCCTGATGCTTCCCACCCGCCGTTGGCGCGCTGGCGTGGCCCATCGCCGACATCAGATTCGCATGGACGACCGGGGCCCCCGGCGAGCTTCCTCGCTGGGGTGGAGACACCGCGTCGCCGCCCGCATTCTGCGCCGCGGTCGCCCGCTCCAGCGCCGCAGCATCCGCGCCGGCCTTCAGCAGATTCTTCGTGCGATCGATCTCGATCGCCGGCGCCGTCAGGGAATCCGCCCCCTGCCACATCCGCGCCGGCTCCTTCGCCACCCCGTAGAAATCGCTCACGTTCGTCGCGTGATGCATTTCCGCCCGCTGCGCGATCACGTGCACCGGCCCGCTGCCGCCCATCATCGGCGCGCCAGCATTTGCCCCGCTCGCTGCTGCCGGCTTGCTCGGCTGCGTGTAGGTCGCCTTCACGCTCCCCTGCGCTTCCGCGTCCTGTGTGTCGCGGTGGTACGCAATCGCATCCGCGGCCAACTGCATGCTCTCTCCATCCGCAATCCGCGGATGCCCGCTAAGATCCAGCACCTCGTCCGCCGCGTGATACTCCGCGTGACCCGCCCAGCCCGTGAGGGTTACCGGCTGCGCCGCAGCGCCCGCTTTCTTTGCAGGAGTCTCCGTCAGCACCACGTGCCCGTCTTCGGTCGCCGTATCGATCGTCGTCTGCCGCCGGGTTTGCTCCGCGCCGACGCGCTTCTGCTTTCCGCTGTTGACCGGCCTGGCGCTCGCCGCCGTCTGCGCAAACGTCGCGTGCAGCGTGTCGCCGTCGGTCGTGTCGCGCGCCCCGTCTGCGCTCTCATCCACAATCCGTGTGTGCCCCGTGCCGTCGAGCGTCCGCATCACATTCCCGGGATCCAGCACCGTCACCAGATGGTCTCCGCTGATCCGCGTCGTCGCCGCCGGCCCCTTCGACGGCATCTGCTGCATCGTCAGCACGGGATTCCCATCGGCGAACGCCGACCGCGCCTCCGTCTCGCCCTTCGGCCCCGGCGGCCCGAATTCAACATCCACCTTCTGCCCATCCACCTGCTTTTCCGCGCGCCCACGAGCATCTTTGCCGATGCCGGTCACCGCATCGATGAAATGCACGTCTTTGCGAAACTCCGCGTGACGCAGCACTGTCTTCGCCTTGCCGTCCACGCCGAACATCGCAAAGTGCAGCGTGCCCTCGCCCGCCGTGCCCTGCATCGCGTCGTTCCCGCGCGTCGACGCGAACTCCACGCCCCCGCGCAGTTCCGCCTGCGTGGGCTGGTTCTCCTCATTCATCAGAATGTTCGCGGTCTGCGACGCCATCGTTGAGCCGGTGTCGGTGCGCATCCGCACGTGCCCCGCCGCGTCAATCCGCTCCGTCGTGCCGTCTTTCCGGAAATACAGCGTCGCCGCATCCGCGCTGCCGTCTTCCGTCTCGTACTCGATCGACGCGTCGGTCAGCAGCCCCAGCATCTCGTTGCGCAGTAGCGTCGCATGCCCCGCATTCACCACCGCTGCCTTGCCGTTGCTGCTGGTGGTGATCTTCACGTCGCTGTTCAGAATCAGCACGCCCGTCTTCGAGTTGTAATTCGCGCCCATCGCCGTGCCCGCCGCGCGCGGCAACTGAAACTCCACCGGCTGATCGGTGTCCGCGACTCCGGTTTTCTGCTCGAAGCGCAGCCCCCGCGTCTTCACGCGAATCGTGCTGCTCTCCGCGGCGCCCGTGTTGCTGTTTTTCGCGTTCGGCGCCCCGCTTCCCATCCCCTCCAGTTCGATATCCACATCGCCCTGGCTGGTCGCCACCTGCGCGTTCTGGTCGTAGTCGAAATCGTCGCCCGCGATGCGGTCCGATCGTCCCGAGCCTGGCGGCCCGTAGAGCGTGATGTCCACGTCGTGCAGCAGCACGTGCCCCGACTTCATCTGCACCGACTTCGCGGCCTTCAGCGTGAACAGTGTGTGTCCCCCGCTCGCCTGCGAAAATGTGAAGCTGTTCGCCGTCTGCTGGATGTTGATGCCCAGCCGCCCCGGCAGATCCTTTTCTATCTTCCGGAACCGGTAGCGCCCGTAGAGAAAAAATCCGGTCACTACCGCCAGCAGCAGGACCGTCGCCGCCACCACCCACCGGCGCAGCCCCTTGATCGTGACACGCATACCTGCTTCATCTTCTCATTTCGTCTGCGTGAACGAATCCGGCCGCCCCACCCAGGCCCTCCTCTGGCTTGAGTGGCCTGCACGCTACCCGCTACACGCTGCACGCTGCTCCTCCGGACAAAAAGCCGGCGGCGAAGCATCTCCCGTCGCCCCGCCGCCAATAAGGAGGAAACACCCAATCTCTGGTCTCCGGCCCCTACCTTATCGCCCCTATTCGTTCCTCAGCGTCTCCGCTGGATCGATCCTCGCAATCCGCAGCGTCGGCAGCACGCTCGCCGCCAGCGCAATCGCCAGCAGCAGCACCGGCACGCTCGCCAGCGTCACTGGATCGTACGTCGTCACGCCATAGATCGCGCTCTTCATCACCTGCAGCGCGAACACTGACCCCACCAGTCCCACCACCACCCCGCCCGCGGCCGCCACCACGCCACTCCGCGCAATCGTCCGCATCGTCTGGCTCAGCGTCGAGCCCAGAGCAATGCGAATCCCGATCTCCCGCGTCCTCTGTACCACCAGGTTCGACACCAGCGCGTAGATCCCCACCGCCGACAGCAGCAGAGCCAGCCCCGCCAGCACCCCCAGCAGCAGCACTTCGATTCGCTGCATCTGCAGTTGCTGATCGAGCACGTCCTGCATGGAGTAGAACCCTGAGAACGGCAGCCCCGGATCGGCATCGGCGAGCGCGCGCTGCATCCGCGCCGTCAAGTCTCCCACCGCCCCGCTCGTCCGCACCACCCACGAGGGCTGGAACCACTCGTGCGCCAGGTTCGCAATGCGCTGATCCACCTGCTGCGCCGGCACATAGAACATCGGCTCCGTCGCCAGCGGCGGGCCCGACGCCATGCCCAGTTGCTTCACCACGTTCGGCACCACGCCCACAATCGTGTAGGTCGTGGCCTCGCTCTGGAAATGACGCCCCAACGGATTCGGATCGTCGTAAAACGTCTTGCCGAAATCCGAATTCACCACCGCGACCCGCTCGGTATTCTCGGTGTCGCTTGCGCGAATCCCGCGTCCACTCAGGATCGGAATCTTCAGCGTCGCGAAAAACTCCGGCGTGACGTACGTCTCGCTCGATCCGTACTCGTAACCCGCCCTCGGTCCATCCAGTACTTTCATGCCGTCGTTCAGCCCGCGCTCGTACGGCAGGCTCAGCGCCACCGCCGCGCTCTCCACGCCCGGAATCCGCTCCATCGCCGCCACGCTCGCCGTCAGCAGCCCGTGAAACGCGGCCGGGTCGTGATACCGCGCATCGTCCAGCGACGCCTTCGCCGTCATCACGTTGTGCCCGTCAAATCCCGCCGGCAGCGATTCCAGTTTCGCAATCGTGCGCACCAGCAATCCGGCTCCTGCCAGCAGCACGATGGTCAGCGCCACCTCCGCGCCAATCAGCACCTGCCGCACGCGCCCCGACCCGCCCGCAACGCTCCGCGTTCCCGATGCCATCCCGCTGCGCAAATCCACGCGCCGGGCCTCCAGCGCCGGCAGTGCGCCGAAAAGCAGGCTCGCCACCACCGCCACGCCCAGCGTGAAGGCCAGCACGCGCGCATCCAGCGCGAAGCCGCCAATCGGAATCATGAAGTCCGGCAGCAGCCGCTTCATGGCCGGAAACAGCGCCGTCGCCAGGCCAAGGCCCAACGCGCCGCCCACCAGCGCCAGCACCAGGTTCTCCACCCACAGTTGCCGCAGCAGCCGCGCCCGCGACGCGCCCAGCGCCATCCGCGTCGCCATCTCCGGAGTCCGACGATGGATCCGCGCCAGCATCAGCCCCGCCAGATTCGCGCACGCGATCAGCAGAATGAAGCCCACCGCCGCCATCAGCGCCTGCGTCTGCTCCTTCATCGAGCTGCCCGCATACACATGAATCGGGCTGGGGAAATACCATACGTCTTCTTTCTGGATATTCGTGTTCCGTGGCGGCGGCATGTGCGCCAGTTGCGCCCGCACCTCGTCCCACGTCGCGCCCGGCTTCAGCCGCATCAGGATCAGGCAGTTGTTGCCCACGCAAACGCCGTGCGGATCATCCGGCATCAGCGGCGTCCATACGTCCGCGGGATTCGGCATCTGCGCTCCCTGCGGCAACACGCCCACCACTGTGTAGGGCGCGCCCTTCAGCAGAATCGACTGGCCCAGGATGTTCGTCTCCGCATGGAAGGCCGTCCGCCACAGGTTGTAGCTCAGCACCGCGGCCTTCCCCGCGCCGGTCGCATCTTCATCCTCGGTAAACTCGCGCCCGAGCATCGGCTCAATGCCCAGCACCTCGAAGTAGTGCGCCGACACGCGCGCTCCGTGCACGTACCGCGTCGATCCGCCCGCGCCCGGGCTCGCCTGCAGGTTCACGCCTTCGGTGCTGCTGAAAGCATCGCCGGCAATCGCCGCCTGCACCGAAGGAACGCTCTCGCGCAATGCACGCCACTCGGCGTTGTCAGAAGAATCGTCGTCTTCAAACTGCGCTGGATTGCCCTTCATCTGCTGGTGGTTCTCGAGCACCGCCAGACGCTCCGGCTGCGGATACGGCAGCCGCCGCAGTAAAAATCCGTCGAGCAGGCTGAACACGGCCGTGTTCACCCCGATCGCCAGCGCCAGCGTCACCACCACCGCCGCCGCAAAACCCGGGCTCCGCCGCAACTGCCGCATCGCGAATCGAAGGTCTTCGACCATGCATTCCTCCTACGACGAAACCCCGCTCCCGGTTCCGCTGACTTGCTTGCCGTTTCTCGCCTGCGGCTTGTAGCTTCCGGCCCTTCGCCTGCAGGCTTTCGCTACTCCGTACGCAACGCCACCATCGGTTCCACCGTCGTCGCCCTTTGCGCCGGAATTGCCGCCGCCAGGGCCACCATCACCAGCGCCAGGCCCAGCGCGGCTGCCAGCGTCACCGGATCGAACGGGCTCACTCCGTATAACTGGCTGCGGAAGAAATGCGCCAGCCCCACCGTCCCCGGCAAGGCCACCGCGACCGCCGCACCCGCAATCCAGGCCATCTCGCGGAACACCAGCCCCACCACGCGGCTGCGCGGCGAGCCCAGCGCCAGCCGCACGCCGATCTCCCGCGTCCGGCTCTGCGTCGAGAAGGCCAGCACTCCATACAGCCCGACCGCGGCCAGCAGCGCTGCCAGCCCCGCAAAGCCCATTGCCAGCATGGCCAGCGCGCGCTCGTCCGCCGCGCTGATGTCCACCTGGGCCTCCATCGTGCGCAGCCCGTCCACCACCAGCGTCGGATCGAAATCGTGCATCGTCTGCCGGATCGCCATCTCCACGCCTTCCGGATCCTGCTGCGTGCGCAGATACAACTGCACGCCCACCGCAGTCGGCATCTGGAAATACGGGCGATACACGGCGGGCCCGATCTCTGTCCTCAGATCGCTGTGCTTCACATCGCCTACCACGCCCACAATCGTGGTGTCCGCCTTTTTGTTGTCGTCGTCCGTTTCGCCAATCAGCCTGCCCAGCGCGTTCGAGGCCGATCCGTAAAACAGCTTCGCGAACGCCAGATTCACGACCGCCACCTTCGGCGCGCCCGCCCCATCCGCCAGCGTAAATTCGCGGCCCACCAGCAGCGGCTGATGCAGCGTCGCAAAATACCCCGGCGTCACAAACGGCGCCTCAAAGTCGCTGCGCTCGCCCTCGGCGAATGTGTGCCCCTGCACGAGGAATCCGTTCCACTCGGTGCTGCCCATCAGCTCCGGATCGACCGTGCCGGCCACGCTCGTCACGCCCGGAATGCGCGCCAGCTTCTCCACCGCGGTTTTGACGATCGCCTTGGTTTGCGCGTCGCCGTAGCCGGAGCTCGTCGGATCCAGATTGAAAGTGGCCACGTGCCGAGTGTCGAAGCCCACCGGCTGATCGCGCAGGTTCGTCAGCGTGCGCACAAACAACCCCGCACCCGCCAGCAGAAGGACGCTCAGCGCAATCTGCACGCCCACCGCCGCCTTGCGGAAGATCTGCGTCTGCCGCGACGCTGTGCCCGCCGTCTGCCGCAGCGCGCCCGCCAAATCCGGCCGCAGATAATGCAGCGCCGGCGCAATCGAGAACAGCACGCTCGTCACGACCGCCACCAGCAGCGCAAAGGCGAGCACGCGCCCATCCAGATGCGCGGAGTACGGCTCGTTCCCCGGCTCTGCGCTCGTCATCAGCCGCACCAGCACCTGCGCCAGCACCGGCGAAAGCGCCAGCCCCGCCGCCGCTCCCAGCATGCCCAGCACGCCGCCCTCGAGCAGCAGTTGCCGCACGATTCGGCTGCTCTTCGCGCCCAGCGCGTAACGCATCGACATCTCGCGCACCCGCGCCGCCGAACGCAGCAGCAGCAACGTCGCCACATTCAGCGCGCACATCGCCAGCAGCAGCCCCGCCATGCTCAGCAGGATCACCAACGGCGTCTGCAAATCTTCGCGGTTGGGCGAGAAGCCCCGCGAGTCGTCGATCACCGTGATCGACGTCTTATCGACAAACCCCTGCCGGAATTTCTCCGACGCATGCGGATACAACTTGATCTCTTCCGCCCGCAGCCCATGCCAGAGTGGCGTGAGGCTAGCCTGCGCCTGCGCCATCGTCACGCCCGGCTTCAGCCGCGCCACAATCGTCAGCCAAAGGCTCAGGTGGTTATCCAGGCGCGGATGCGACACCGTCCACGGCATCGCAACTTCCACTTCCGTCACCGGCAAAAACATTTCCGGCCGATAGCCGCCGATTGCCGTGCGAAATCCCTCCGGCGCCACGCCCACAATCGCAAACGCATGTCCGTTGATCGCGACGTTCTGCCCGATCACGTTCGGATCGGCGCCGAAATGCGTGCGCCAGTAGTCGTAGCTCAGCACCACCACCGCATTGGCATTCCTCGCCGTCTCATCGGCCGCCGTGAAGAGCCGCCCCGCAAACGGACGCAGCCCCAGCACCTGAAAATAATTCCCGGTCACCAGCTCCACGTCTTCGTCCTGCGCCTGGTTGTGCCAGCTCACACCCACGTTGCCCTTTACCGCCGCCAGCATGCCGCTGAACACCTGGTTCTTGTCGCGCAGATCCTTGTACATCGGATACGAGTAGTAGTTCCCCACGTCCCCGCCGAAGTCGCTCATCGACCCCGAGAAGCTCCCGTGCCAGTCCATGCGCACCAGCTGCTGCGGATCCGCAACAGGCAACACGCGCAGCAGCACCTGATCGAAGAGAGTGAAGATCGCCGTTGTCGCGCCGATCCCCAGCGCCAGGGTGATGATCGCCGTCACCGCAAATCCCGGCGACTTCCTCAGTTGCCGCACCGCATATCGCAAATCACTCAGCATTCGTTCTCTCCGTACAACAGTTCCTGGCTTCGGGCTTCCCGCTTCTCGCTTACCGCCTCTCGCTCACAGTTTCCAGCTAACAGTCCTTCGCCAGACGCTTCTCGCAATCAATCTTTCTCTAAGCGTTTCTTGCCGGGAGTCCTTTGCTAACCGTCTCTTGCTAACAGTCTGTTGCTAAACGCTTCATGCTAATGGTCTCTTGCTGACAGTCCTTCGCTACTCATTGCGCAGTGCCGCCATCGGCTCCAGATGCGCGGCCCTCCGCGCCGGCAGCCATGCCGCCAGCAGCGCCACTGCCAGCACGCCCAAACCCGCTGCCGTCAGGCTGACCGGATCATGCACCGTGAGCTTGTACACCATCGACGCCATCACCTTCGACCCAAACCACGCCAGCGGCAACCCTACGACAAGTCCCGCCGCCACCAGCACCAGGCTCTCCCGCAGGATCATCCACAGCACGCTGCTTCGCTCCGCGCCCAGCGCCATCCGCACGCCGATCTCGGTCACGCGCCGATTCACACGATAGGCCAGCGTTCCATACAGCCCCACCGCCACCAGCAGCGCCGCCAGCCCGCCAAAGAACCCTCCCAGCCGCGCAAACAGCGCCGGCATCTGATAGGTCTCCGCGAACTCCGCCTGCAAAACGGTGGGATCCTGCAGAGGCGCGTTCGGATCCAGTTCGCGCACGATGCGCCGCACCTCCGGCAGCAGCGCCAGCGGCTCACCCACCGTCCGCACTTCCACATCCATCATTCCGATGGCCCGCGACTGCTGATAGCTGTACCAGGCCATGGGCATCGGCTCCTCATCGACCGACGCGTATTTGTTGTCCTTCACCACGCCCACAATCGTGAACGGATCCTTCGGGCCGCCCAGCGTGTGCCCGATCGGCGACCGCTCCTGCAGATACTGCCGCGCCAGGGTTTCGTTCACCACCGCCACCCGCGTTGCGCCCTGCGTATCCGCCGCCGTGATCCCGCGCCCCGCCAGAATCGGAATCCCCAGAGTCTCGAAGAAGTCCGGTCCCACGTCGTTGCTGCGCAGCATGTTTTTGCCGTTGTCCCACGGATACTCGTGCCCGTCGATCGCCAGGTTGTTGTTGTCCGTCCACGCGGACCCCGGCCGATTCCCCGCCAGCGTCACCGACCGCACGCCCGGCAGCGCGCGCAGCTTCTCCATCAGCTGCGTGTAGAACGCCAGCGTCTGCGCGCGTTCGTTGGGGCCCACCGGATGCGCACCGAACGCCAGTACCTTGTCCGCCGTGATCCCCAAATCGACGTTCTGATAATTCCGCAGCGTCCGGATCAGCAGCCCCGCGGCAAACAGCAGCGCGACGCAAAGCGCCATCTGTGCCGCGATCAGCGCCTTGCCGGTCAGCACGCGGCCGCGGCTCTCGGTCGTCTGCGTGGTGCCGCCTGAGCGCATCGCCTGCAGAACCGGCGCGCCCGTCGCCGCCCGCAGCGGAGCCAGTCCGAACACCAGCGCCGCCACGCTCGCCACCGCCAGCGTGAATCCCAGAACAGTAGCATCCGGCGCCAGGCTCACTTCGATCCCCGACCACACGCCCAGCCAGTGGGTCGCTTCCACGGCAAACACCCAGCCCAGCGCCGCGCCGGCACCCACCAGCACCGCGCTCTCGGTCATGAGTTGCCGGAAAATCGGCCCGCGTCCCGCGCCCAGCGCCATGCGCATGGCAAACTCGCGCTCCCGCGCCGCATTGCGCGCCGCCAGCAGCATCGCGATGTTCACGCACGCGATCAGCAGCACCAGCCCCACCATGCCCATCAGCACGTGCAGTCCATCCTCATACATGGCGGCATACGCGCCCAGGCCACGCGCCGGAATCAGTTCCAGCGTCAGCGGAGGCTCCTTACCCTGCGACGGAGCCGTCTCCAACGCCGCGCGCGCAAACAGCGGATCCACCTTCGCCAGCGCCTGCTTCTGAGTCACTCCCGGCTGCAGACGCACGATCAGCATCAGCGCCCACCAGTTCGGGCTTCCGTAGAGCGTCCGCGACGACGCGGGGACGCCCCAGGCATTCAGTTCCGTTCGGCTCTGCAGCGGCACCCACAGATCGGTGCTGACTCCGCCCGACTCCACGCCCTCAAAGCGCGGCCCGGCGACGCCCACCACCGTCATGGGCACTCCGTTCACATAAATTGCCTGCCCAATCACTTTCGGATCGCGATTGAACCGCCGCGTCCAGTAGCCGTAGCTCAGCACCGCGACCGGCGAGTGCTTGTCCTCATCGGACGGACCGAACCCCTCGCCAGCCGCCATGCCCACGCCCAAACCGGTGAAGAAGTTCCCGCTCACCTCATCGGCCTGCACCTCTTCGGGCGAGTCGCCGAAGCGCAGGGCCGTCCTGGTAAACGAAAGCGGCACAAAACCGATCACATCGGCAAACGCGCTCTTGTCCTCGCGCAGCTTGTTGTATACGTTCACCCCGTAGGTCAGCTCCGCATTGCCCGTATCGCCTACCCCGTTCGGCATGTTCTCGTGGGTCAGATAGAACAGTTGCTGTGGCTGCCGCACCGGCAGCGTGCGCAGCAGAACGGCGTTCATCGTGCTGAAGATCGCCGTGTTCGCCCCGATTCCGAGGGCCAGCGTCAATATCGCGGTCACCGCAAATCCCGGCGACTTTCTTAGTTGGCGAAGGGCATACCGCACGTCTGCCTGCATGGAACCTCCGAACACACTTCCGGTGTACGAGAGAGAACCCGCAGTTCTCCTGCCAAAGCTTTTCCGTTTTTCGCTTTGAAAAAGGAAGACTTACACGCGCGCGGCAACCGCCGCCCTGTCCACAAGCGCGCTCAGCTGTTCACATTCGGACAGTGGCGAGGGCCTCCTGGCCTCCGGCCTGCGGCTGGCTCGCTAGCCCTTCGTCTTCCCCCGCTTCAAATCCTCCATCAGAATGATCGCTTCCGCGATCTCCTTCAGAGGACGCCGCTTCTGCCGGCTCTGTTTTTGCAGCATCAGATACGCGGCCTCTTCGTCGATCCCCAGTTCGCGCTGCAGAATTCCCTTCGCGCGCTCCATCACCTTCCGCGTCTCCAGCTGATCGGTCAGCTGCGACTTCTCGTACTCCATGCGCGCCAGTTCCACTTCCGCTCCCACCAGATACCCGATCATTGTGATCAGCCGAATCTCCCGCTTCGAGTGATGGTGCGCCTCCTTGTGCTGCATGTTGATCGCACCCACCAGCTTCCCCCGGCAAAGAATCGGGACCGCGAGAAACGCCTCAAAGCGATCCTCCGGCAGGCTCGGAAACCGAGCGAATCGTGGATCGGCCCAGGCCTTCGCCGGCAGCGCCACCGTCTGCTTGTGCTCCGCCACCCAGCCCGTCACGCCCTGGCCCATGTCGATCCTCATGCGATCCACGACATCCTCATGTGGATTCTTCGACGCCCGCAGCACCAGCTTTTCCTTCTCCAGCACGTACAGGAAGCACGAGTCGCAGCGCACCGCTGCCGTCACCATCTCGATTACGCGATCCAGCACCTCGTGAAACGGATCGGCTGCCGCCATCCGGCTCCCAATCTCGTGCAGCAGCTCGATGTCGCTGGTCTCTTCGGGCGTACGCGTCGTCTCATTCACAACCTTCGTCTCCATTGGATGCCTCTGCGCGATTTCTCTGTTTCGTTGTTCGCCGCCTGGATCCGGGGCCGCCCAGGTTTTCAGTAGGGTACAGCACCTCCTGAGAAAAGCGAATTACTCCACGGCATTCCCCGCACCACAGTCACCGCTGCTGCCGGGTGCCCCACGCGAGCGTCTCCTGGCTTCAGTCAGTTTGCTGCCCTTTGCATGTGGCTGCGACGCAACCTCAACCGCTAGCCCTGGTCACTGGAATCTGGCCCTACTCCCGGGCGATTCCCATCGCCATCGCCGCGATTCGCTCCGCCGCATCGGGATGCGCCAGCGTCCGCGCCTTGTCCGACATACTCCGCAGCCTCTCCGGCTGCGCCAGCAGCCCAGCCAGCAAAGCAAGCAATTTCTGCGGCGTCAGCTCTGCTTCCGGCAGCAGTTCCGCCGCTCCCGCCTGCGCCATCACTTCGGCGTTCTTCCGCTGATGATCGTCGGCGGCCTGCGGAAATGGAATCAGCACCGCCGGTTTCCCGGCCGCGGCCAGCTCCGCCACCGTCGACGCTCCGCTACGGGCCAGCACCAGATCCGCCGCTGCAAATCGCTGCGGCATGTCATCGAGAAACGCCGCCACCTGCCACCGATCCGGCGGCGCTCCGCTCGCCTGGTACGCGGCCAGCGTCGGCTCCGCATGGCGCGCGCCCGCCTGATGGAGAACGGTCAGCCCCGGAACCGCCGCCAGCAATGCCGCTGCGATCTGCGGCATCGTCGTGTTCAGCACGCGCGCACCCTGGCTGCCGCCAAACACCAGAAGATGCGGCGCAGCTCCCGCTGGCCGTGCTGCGAGACGAAAGAACTCCGCCCGCACCGGAATCCCGGTCACCTGCACATGGCGAAAATACTGCGCCGCCGGCGCAAAGTTCACCGCCGCAGCCTGCACGCGCCTGCCCACCAGCCGATTCGCCAGCCCCGGCACGGCATTGGGCTCGAACGCGAGCGTCGGAATCCGCAGCAGGATCGCCGCGCCCATGGCCGGTCCCGAAGCGTAGCCGCCCACGCCGATCACGACGCTCGGCCGGAACCGCCGGAGCAACGAAACGCACTGCAGCAGCCCGAGGGGCAAATCCAGCAGCGTTCGCAGACGTGTCGCCAGCGACACGTTGTTCAGTTGCCCGACGCGAATCAACTCCAGCGGATAGCCGGCCTGCGGCACCAGCCGCGACTCAAGCCCGCGCGCGGTTCCCACAAAGAGAATCTCCGCCCCATGCCGCGCCTTCAGCTCATCGGCAATCGCCAGCGCGGGAATGATGTGGCCGCCTGTGCCGCCGCCGGCGATGAGAAGTCGCGGCGCGTCAGACACGCGGCGGAACCTCGGCCGACACAATCGCCACCGGCACAGAGAAGAGAATCTTCACTCCGTTTCGATGTGGTTCGACATCCATCGCGTCGTCCTCAAGCGCGCGCTCAAACATCGCGCGAATCCGCGTCTCGTCGCCCTCTCGCGGATACGACCGGCTCAGAAACTCGTCGAGTTCGAGGCCCAGCCGCGTGCGATCGATCTGCGGCTCCGGCAATCCCGCCGCAAGGAACAGACTCGCCATCTCTTCCGGAGGGAGTGCCCGCGTGTGCGAAGGATCGCGTAGCCGCTCCATGGCGTTGAAGGCCTCGTCCTTCCCTGCCCGCGGAGCGCTGTCCGCAACCACCACGCGTCCGCCGGCGCGGCAAACACGGCGCATCTCGCGCAGCACCGGCAGCGGCTCAGGAAAATGATGGAACGCAAACCGGCAGGTCACGATGTCGAACTGCGCATCGGCATAGGCGAGGGCCGTCACATTGCCCTGATCCCAGCTCACGTTGGCGATTCCCTGCGCCGCCTGCGTCTTCCGTGCCTGCTCCAGCATGGCCGGCGTCAGGTCGATGCCGGTCGCGTGGCGAACCAACCTCGCCAGCCCGCACGCCAGGGTTCCTGGCCCGCACGCGACATCGAGCGCGTTGTCCGACGCCGCCGGACGAGCCGCCCTCACGATGCGCTCCAGAATGTCTTCGCTGCGCGCCGTCGGCGACGCCGCAAACTGCGCCGCCTGCCGCGTAAACTGATCGACAATTTCCTCGTTATGCTTCATCGCGGCTGACAACTGAGAACTGACCACTGACAACTGGTCTTCTCACTCCACTTCCTTGGTTACGTTCAGCAGCACGCCGATGAGCACCAGCATAATGAACAGCGACGTCCCTCCATAGGAGACGAAGGGCAGCGTGATGCCCTTGGTGGGCACCAGCGCCAGGACCACGCTGATGTTGAAGAACGCCTGGATGAGGATTGTGGATGTAATCCCGAAGGCGAGGAAGCGCGCAAACGGATCCTGCGACAGAATGGCCGTGCGCATGCCGCGCCATCCGATAAAGACGAACAGGCCGACGACCAGCAGCGCGCCCAGCAAACCCAGTTCCTGCCCAACGGTTGCGAAGATGTAGTCAGTGTGCGGCTCCGGCAGATAGAACAGCTTCGCCGAGCCCTCCATGTAGCCCACGCCCTTCACGCCGCCTGATCCCACAGCAATGAGAGATTGCAGGATGTGGTATCCCTTGCCCAGCGGATCGGAGTCAGGATTCATGAATGCGAGCAGCCGGTCGCGCCGCCATTTCACGCGGAACAGCATGAAATAGAGCACCGGTGTCGCTGCCAGCGCCGCGTACCCCAGATACTTGAAGTTAACCCCGGCCAGCCACAGCATCAGCGCGGTCACCCCGGCGCACACCAGCGCGGTGCCCAGATCCGGCTCTTTCAGGATCAGCGCAATGAAAATGATGCTGGGCAGCGCGGCGGGCAAAATCGTCCTGCGCCAGTCTTCGATCTGCCCCATGCGGTTCTGCAGAAACCATGCGAGAAAGAGCACCAGCGCCGGTTTCGCCAGTTCCGACGGCTGAAACGACATTGGGCCCATGCGAATCCAGCGATGCGTGTTGTGCGAGTCGCGCATGAGGAACGCGGCCAGCAGCAGCATAATCGTGATGCCAACGGCGGGAAACACGACCGTGGGCTTGTTGTACTTCCCGTAGTTCACGCGCATGAGCAGCGTCATGGCCAGGAGACCTACCGCTGCCCAGAGTGCCTGGCGCTCGAGAAAATAGTAGGGCGAGTCGAACCGCTCGCGAGCCATCACCGCCGAGGCGCTGAAGACCATAGCCAGCCCCATCACCACCAGGAACAGGGTGGCGAAATACAGCCATTTGTCGACACCGACTCTCTTCGCCATATCCCTCTAGGTTGCAGCCAGTTCGCTAAGCCCTCGCCTTGCCAGCACCGATTCCTTAAACACGCGCCCCCGATGCTCGTAGTTCTCGAACTGGTCGAAACTCGAGCACGCCGGAGCCAGCAGCACAATTTCTCCCGGCTGCGCCACGGCCGCGGCACGGGCGATCGCCTCTTCCAGCGTGCCTGCGCTCACCACTGGAACCGCGCCCTCGATGTGCGTGTGAATCTTCTCCGCCGCCGCGCCGATGGTATACACCGCCTTGACGCGCTCCTGCAGCAGCGCCCGCATCTGCCGGTAGTCAGAGTTCTTGTCTTTGCCGCCGAGGATCAGGTGGATGCCGCCCGGAAACGCCGCGATCGCCTTCATGGAGGCATCAACGTTGGTTGCCTTGGAGTCGTTGTAGTAGTCGACCCCGTTCAGCGTCGCCACAAACTCCAGCCGATGCTCGACCGCCTGGAACCCCATCACCGCGGTGCGAATCGTCTCCGCATCGACGTCGGCCAGGCGCGCCGCGCACACCGCGGCCAGCACGTTCTCCACGTTGTGCGTGCCCTTCAGCGGAATTTCCGCCACTTGCATCACCCGCTCGGCGCCTCCCTGCTCCGTCGCGCGGAAAAAGATGACACCGTCCTGCACGAACGCGCCCTGGCGGACGATCTTCGTTCGGCTGAACCAAAAGATTCGCGAAACAGACCGCGCCGCGCTGCTCTTCGTCACCTCGTCGTCGGCGTTCAGCACCAGCGCATCCGCCGCCGTCTGCCGCGCGAAAATCTTCTCCTTCGCCGCCTGGTAGTTCTCAAACGTCCGGTGCCGGTCCAGGTGATCCGGCGTGATGTTCAGAATCACCGCGATCTCGGGATGAAACTCATACGTCGTCTCCAACTGAAAGCTCGACACCTCCAGCACCGACCAGCCGTCGTTGCTCGACTCCTGCACCAGCGCGATCACCGGCACCCCGATGTTTCCGCCCACCTGCGTCGGCAGCTTCCCGGCCTTCAGAATCTCGCCGCACAGCGAGGTCGTCGTCGTCTTCCCGTTCGATCCGGTAATCGCCAGCACCTTGCCGCGCAGATAGTGAGCCGCCAGTTCCAGCTCGCCGATAATCGGCAGCCCGAACTTCTCCACCTGCACCAGTTCCGGCGTATCCAGCGGAACGCCCGGGCTCACCACAATCAGGTCCTGCCGCCGGAAGGTCAGCAACCCATGTCCGCCGGCTTCGACCGCGATGCCTTCGTCAATCAGCGCCGGAATATCCTTCGCCAACACCTCAGCGCTGCGCACGTCCGACACCGTCACCTGCGCGCCCTGGCGCCGCAGAAAGATCGCCGCCGCCAGCCCGGACTTGCCCAGGCCGACTACCAGCACTTTTTTCCCTTTAATTTCCATGAAAACCCGCGCCCAGGACGTTCTATTGTCCCACGCCGCCTCTACCCTTTATCGCAGCTTCAGCGTAGTGAGTGCAAAGAGTGCAAACACCAGCGCAGCAATCCAGAACCGCGCGATCACTTTCGACTCCGACCACCCCATCAGCTCGAAGTGATGGTGCAGCGGCGCCATGCGAAAAATCCGCTTACCGCCCCGCAGCTTGTAGCTGCCCACCTGGAGAATGACCGAGAGCGCCTCCAGATAGAACACACCCCCGATAAACGGCAGCAGCAGCTCCTGTTTGATCACCACAGCCACCGTGGCCAGCGCGCCGCCCAGCGCCAGCGATCCTACGTCGCCCATGAAAATCTCCGCAGGATGCGCGTTGTACCA
>DATJTG010000161.1:0-5367 GCA_035503555.1 Acidobacteriaceae bacterium
TCAATCCCCAGCCGATGCTGCAACTGCTCCAGGCTCACGCCCTTCGTCTCCGGATACACGATCAGCACCACGAAGAACTGCAGCACCATCATCGCGGAGAAGAACATGAACGGCACTGCGGTCGAATGGGCCGCGACCCACGGGAAGAATCCCGAGATGATTGCGTTCATGATCCAGTGCGACGAGCTGCCCAGGCTCTGCCCCTTCGACCGCACGCGATTCGGAAAGACCTCGCTGATGTACACCCAGATCACCGCGCCCTGCGAGATCGAGAAGAAGAAGATGAACCCCACCAGCAGCCACACCAGGTAGCTTTGCCCGGCCTGCGCATGGAAGATTGCTCCCACGCCGGCGAGGCACGCAGCGGTGCCCACCGATCCGATGAGCAGCAGCGTTTTGCGCCCCAGCTTGTCGATCACCGTCATCGCCAGGATGGTTGCGCAGAAATTCATCGCGCCCAGCAGCACCGCCTGCTTGTCGCCCATCAGCCCGGTAAAGCCGGCGTAGCCGAAGATATCGTTCGCGTAGTACAGAATCGCGTTGATGCCGGCGAGCTGGTTGAACATCCCAATGCTGATCGCGAGAAAAATCGGCAGCCGATACTTGCGCTGGAAGAGCGGCTCCCGCTTGTCGAGCTGCTCCACATGGATCGAATCGATGATCTCCTTCAGCTCCGCCTCGCTGTTCGGCGTGCCCATCAGCTCCAGCACCGCGCGTGCTTCGGCGATGCGGTTCTGCGTGACCAGCCACCGCGAGCTGCGCGGAATCCCGAACAGGAAAATCGCAAACAGCAGCGCCGGAACCGTCGCCACCCCAAACTGCCAGCGCCACGTGTCGGCGCTCTGCACCAGCCGCGCGACCACGTAGTTCGAGGCGTAAGCCAGTAAAATCCCCGCGACGATGTTCATCTGGAACAGCCCCACCAGGCGTCCACGCAGCTTCGGAGGCGCCAGCTCCGCCAGATACACCGGGCCCAGCACCGACGAGCCGCCGATGCCAAGGCCGCCGATCACGCGAAACGCCAGCAGGGAAGGCCAGTTCCACGCCAGCGCACAGCCCAGCGACGACACAAGATACAGCAGCGCCATGATGCGGAGCGCTTCGCGTCCGCCGATCTTCTGCCCCAGTGGCCCTGCGCCGATCGCGCCGATCACCGTCCCCCAGAGAGCAATCGAAACCGTGAGGCCGAGGTTCGGAATCAGCAGGTGCAGCTGCGGCACCAGATGAAAGACTTCCGTCAGCTGATGCGTGGTCCCGGCGATGACCGCTGTGTCGAATCCGAACAGCAGCCCTCCCAGCGCGCCAACCAGAGTGCTGCGAACAAGATGGGCATTCAGTCGCATGGAATGGGAAGGATACCATTCACGCTCCGCCGCGCGCCCCGTGCAGCGCATGGCCCGCGCCCGCGCATCTTATCTCTCGCAGGTCCGGGAACGGGTCGCCTTGGGGCAATCGCTCTGCTATCCTCAGGGTTGCGGGATCGTTCGCAAACGATCCCGTTTTTCCTGACCGAAGGAGCCGAAATCGTTTCGGCACCGGATCGAGTTTGCGATCGCGAAGAGTTACCTCAGTACTGTGTAACCCGAAACGATCATTGACCCAGCGGAGTACCGCTGTTACGTTGACTTGCAACGGCGGACGGCCGATTCCCTGGGGTTCTGAATGTCCTGATGAGGAGTTTTCCGGAAAGTATCCGGAATAAAGGATTTGCGCAGACAGTTCTACATCATCTTTGTGGCGCGTGAGAAGGACGGCCCTCTCCGCAAGATCCCCATTCCTCTCAGCTACGCCGGCGTGTTTCTGGCCGCCGCGATTGTCGGCGCTTTCACGATTACCGGCATGGCCGGATCCTACACGCGCATGCTGCTCAAGACCGCCAGCTTCAACCAGGTGCGCTCCCAGCGCGAAGCTCTGCGCCGTGACTATCAGCAACTCCAGGTAGTCGCCCACGAAAAAGATGTTCAGGCCGCGTCTCTCGGCTCGCTTGCCAGCGAAGTAGCCGCGCTGTACGGCCTCCGCGAGAGCCGCATGGCGAAGGCTGCTGCGGCGGCCACTGAGTCTGTCACGACCGACAACAATGCGGCGTTCAGCGAACAGGCCTACACGCAGTCTCTCAATCAGTTCAGCATGCTCCGCACCGATGCGCTCACCGGCCGCGTTCCCGGCTTTGCCGAGGCTGTCACGCACGCGGCGGCGACCACTGACTGGGCCAGCGTGATTGGCGCGCCTTCGCTTTGGCCGGTCATCGGCCCCATCACCAGTTCCTTCGGTGAGCGCGAAGATCCGCTCAACACCGGCGAGGGTGAGTTTCACAGCGGCGTCGATATCGGCGTCAGCTTCGGAACACCCGTCCGTGCCGCTGCCGATGGGGTCGTCGAATCCGCCGGGATGGGCAACGGTTATGGCCGGGAGATTATCCTGGATCACGGCAACGGCATCGAGACCCTCTACGCGCATCTCTCAGGATTTGCCGTCACCGATGGGCAGCACGTGAGCGAGGGACAAGTCATCGGCTACGTCGGACTCAGCGGCCGAACCACCGGCCCCAACCTGCACTATGAAGTCCGCATCCACAACACCCCGGTGAACCCCCACCGTTATCTGCGCGAAACCATGAGCCAGTTCTCGGCATCCACAGCGGTCGCCAACGTCGGCAAATTCGGCAACTAAGCCTCCTCGGCCATCTCCACCAGTTTCCTTACCGTGTTGATATTGCGCATGGTCACGGATACGCCTTTGAGCGGCAGCCGGAATTTCGATCGCCCCATTCCTTCCGGATAGAACACGTACATCTCGCGCTTTCCCACCACCACCTGCTCGCCGCCCGGCGCAACCATCCCCGCCAGCGGATCGGCCGGCATCGCTCCGCCGAGAAACGCCACCAGTACCTTGGATCCGTCTTCTTTGGAGAACGGATTGCCCTCGAGCGCCGTGCGCATCTCCCCGGGCGTCCGCACCATCACCGCGACGGGCTTCGGCATCTTTGCCGCGAGCGCTTGCTCCAGCTTCTTCTGCACCGCCGCTTCGCTGAGCCTGCTCTCGAAGATCGCGTTGCCGCTGTTGATCCACGTGCGGGTTTTTAGAAATCCGCACTCGCAGCACATCGCCACCAGGTCTTTCATCGGAAGCTGATTGGCGCCCACCACGTTGATGCCGCGCAGAAGAGCGATGTATCTCGCCACGATGGCTCCTGTGAGATTCTCTGCAAAAGAGTCTTTTACTTTTCCGGCGGCTGCGAATGCGTAATGGCCGGCCGCTCCGGCGACTCCCCCTGCAGCTCTTTCGCCGTCGCCTGCACATCGCGGAAGAAGCGCAGGAAGTTCTCGCCGAGAATCTTGCGGCAATCCTCCGCGGAATAGCCGCGCGCCATCAGCGCCGCCGTGATCTTCGGCAGATCGGCCGCGGAGTCCAGGCCCTCCGGCGATGCCGGAATGCCGTCGAAGTCCGATCCCAGCCCCACGTGGTCGATGCCGGCGGTCTTTGCGACATGGTCGATGTGATCGACCAGGTCGCTCAGCGGCGGACGCGGAATCTTCGCCGCCCACTGCCGGTCGAGCGCGTTGGTCATCGCATAGGTGATGGTCTTCCCATCGGCCTTCCACTGCGCCATCTGCGCCTTCTCCGCCGCCTCGCGCTCCGGCTGCTGCGCTCTCCAGGCATTCCGCCACGCGTCGCTCACGAATCCCGAGTAGAAATTCACCATCACCACGCCGCCGTGGCTGTGCGGTCCGCCGCTGCGGGCAACGGCGCGCAGCATGTCGTCGGTCATGTTGCGCGGCGAGTTGGTGAGCGCCCGCGCCGACGAGTGCGACGCGAATACCGGCGCGCGCGACGTGATCACCGTCCGGTAAAACGTCTTGTCCGACACGTGCGAGATGTCGACCATCATGCCCAGCCGATTCATCTCGTACACCACGTCCTTGCCAAAGTCCGTCAGCCCGTCCTGCGTGTGCTTTACATTCGGATCGTCGATGTCCCCTGACGAGTCGGCCCAGTCGTTCGAGTTCGACCACGTGAGCGTCATGTAGCGGACGCCCAGCCGGTAGTAGTCGCGCAGCAGGCCGATCGAGTCCTCGATCGAGTGCCCGCCCTCGATGCCCATCAGCGCCGCCAGCTTGTGCTCCCGATGCGCGCGCTCGATGTCCTCCGGCGAGTAGGCCATCATCATCTGGCCCGGCGTGCGGGCCGCCTGCTCATAAACCGCGTCGATCAGCTCCAGCGTGCGCCGCGCCGCGTGGTCGGGATACAGCCGCGGATCGACCCAGATCGAGAAAAACTCGGCGCCCAGGTTGCCCTGCTTCGCCGCGGCGAAGTTGAGGTATCCGCCATCGAGCGGCTGCGTCAGATCGTAATGATCGTCGAGCATGCGCTGCGGCGTGTCGGCGTGCGTGTCGATCACGATGGCCGATGCGTGCACGGCCGCGGGTGTCTGGGTCGCGGAATGATGGGTCACAGGTTTTCTGCTGGTTTGCGCGAAAGTGAGAACGGCCAGCGGCAGCGCCGCTATGCCGATGAAGGTGGTCCGCAGGGCTTTCATGGATCGCCGCAAGAATCGGTACGGGGATTGTAGCAATATCCCCACTGCGCAACGCGGGCCGAAGCGCGGACTCGGAGGGAGGCCGCGCCAATCCGCGGCCTTACTTCTTCCCGAACTCCCAGTCCGTCACCGGCGCGATCGTCGTCACCACGGTCTGCCGTTCCTTCCACGCACCGAACAGATAATCGCGATTCATCGCCGCGATCACTTCCAGCGGAATCTCCTTTGGGCACACGCCGGTGCATTCGCCGATGTTCGTGCAGCTGCCGAAGCCCTCGGCGTTCATCTGCGCCACCATGCGCACCGCGCGCCGATCCTGCTCAGGCTTGCCCTGCGGCAGAATGCCGAGGTGGGCGATCTTGGCTCCGGTGAAGAGCGCCGCCGATCCGTTGGGGCACGCTGCTACGCACGCGCCGCAGCCGATGCACGCTGCCGCGTCCATCGCCCGATCTGCATGTTCCTTGCCGACCGGAATCGCATTGCCGTCCGGAGCATTGCCCGTCGAAACCGAAACGTATCCGCCGGACTGGATAATGCGATCGAGCGAGCGCCGGTCGACCACCAGATCTTTCACGAACGGAAACGAACCCGAGCGCCACGGCTCCAGCACCAGCTCATCGCCGTCCTTGAAGTGCCGCATCGTGAGCTGGCATACCGTCGTCGCCGGCTGCGGGCCGTGCGCGACGCCACTGATCATGAACCCGCACGATCCGCAGATGCCTTCGCGGCAGTCGTGCTCGAAGGCTACCGGTTCCTCGCCGCGCTCGATCAGCGTCTCGTTCAGCACGTCAAGGCACTCCAGCATCGACATCTCCGGGTTCACGTCGTTC